>CAZXCO010000142.1:0-2049 GCA_964639095.1 uncultured Solibacteraceae bacterium | reverse complement strand
CAGCCCACCCAGAACTTCTCCGGAACGGCTCGTAACAGGCGCCGCCAGATAACTCCGGACGGGCAGGTGCCCTTCCGGCATTCCGTGATACGGAGGGGTTCTGCCGTAGCGAGGATCCCGGGTCACATCATCGCAGCGGATAATGCATTCCCCCCGGAAGGTGGGCCCGAAAATCGCTGTGTCTCTCGGGGCCGGAAAGCGCGCAAACGCCTCCCTCGAGGCGCCGGAGAGCGTGTAGAGCAAATGCGACTCCCCTTTGTCGTCCCGGGTGTTATGAAAAAAGGCGCCGAAGTCGGCTTCAACGAGCGCCGTCGCAATGTCGGTCACTTCCTGAATCAATTTTTGGAGATCCAGTTGCGCGGCGAGCCGCGGCCCGACCTGATTGAGGAGTTCCGCCGTCCGGCGGGCCTCCCGCTCCCGTTCCAGCAGCAGCGCGCGTTCGCGCTCCGCCTGCTTTCGGTCCGTGATGTCCCGCGCGATCTTCGAGGCCCCGGCAATCTGGCCGGCCGCGTCAAAGACCGGTGAAATCGTTATGGAGACGTCGATGATCTGCCCGTCCTTCCGTCGCCGGGCCGTCTCATAAGGCTCGACAACCAGACCCTGGCGGATCCGCGAAAAGATTTGCGGCATTTCATCCGGGCGGCCGGGCACGGCCAGAATGGAGATCGGCTTGCCCCTCGCCTCCTCGGCCGTGTAGCCGAAAATGCGCTGCGCGCCGACGTTCCAGCTTGTGATGATGCCTTCCAGGTCCTCGCCGATAATGGCGTCGTTCGAGCTTTCGATGATCGCCGCCAGACGCATGCTGGCGGTTTCGAGCTGTTTTCGCTCTGTAATGTCGGTTGCGATGCCGCAGACCCCCGCGATTGTGCCGTCGGGCCCCTGCAGGGGAAACTTCACGGATACGTATGTGTGAATGCCGTCGGGATGCGGCGCGTATTCCTCAAGCGAGAGGGCCTTCGCCGCCGCGAGAACGGCACGGTCGTTGGCCTGGAACTGGTCCGCCCATTTCCGAGGAAAGATTTCCGGATCGGTCCGGCCGATGATTTCCGTCCGGCCCATGCCGAACAGCTCTTCATGGCGGCGGTTCACCATTACATACCGCCCCTCCAGATCCTTGAGGAAGATCACAGCCGCGGAGTTGTCCAGAATGGCTTGCATCCGCTGTTCCGTGCGAAGCCGGTCGAGTTCGGCCCGCTTGCGTTCCGTCGCAAGGGCCACGTGCGAGGCGATCGCCTGCGCAATTTCCAGCTCATCCGGCGTGCACGTGTGGGAATCGGCATAATACAACGTACATTTGCCAAAAACTCCGGCGTCGAGCGCGAGCGGAATGAGAGCGACGCTGCGAATGCCCTCCCGCCGGATTACATCGTGATACTCCGCCAGAGATTCGTCTCTTAGCGCGTCGGGCACAATCACAGGACGAGCGTCGCGTATTCCCCTGGTCCAGGGCGACTGCCCGGTGACTGCGGTTTTGTATTCCTCCGACAACCCGCGGGATGCTTTGAAGCGGATCACACCATCGTCATCAAAAAAGAGAATCGCCGCGCGATCGGCGGCCGTCGCGTCGAGAAGACTGGTGAGCGCTGTTTCGTAAACATCTTCGAGCGCCGTGGCCTGACTCAGCCGGGCGAGGAGCTGATAGAGAATTTTCAGACGACGAACTTCGGCGTCACCACTGACCCAGGCGGGGCTCGTCGTCATGGCTCAATACTACCAGGGGCGCGCCGGTGGGCGTACCAAATGCCTGATTCAGCCGTGGCCGGCTGTGTGATCACCCGCACCATTTCTGAAGATTTCCGGAACAAATGCAAAACGCCCCGGCCATTTTCTGGCCGGGGCGTTTCTTTTTACGAGGAAAAGCGGTTTCGTTAGAACACGAAACGGGCGATGATCGTGCCCTGCCGCGGTTGGTTGTACAACTGATTGACGACGCCGTTGCCGCTGAGGCTCGGGGTCGCCCCGATGGCAACGGTTTCGTTGATGACGCCGAACCCACCGGTGTACTGACCCTGTTTGTTTCTCGTGGGAGCCACCAGCGGAGACACACCC
>CAZXCO010000141.1:0-1921 GCA_964639095.1 uncultured Solibacteraceae bacterium | reverse complement strand
CGGGATCGCCACCTGCCGCGCTCGCGCCAAGCGGCGGCTGTACCGAGCCGTTCAAACCGCCGCCGCCCTGAAGCAGAAACCGCCCGTTCCAGTTCTGCGGCAGCGCCACAGCGAAGCCGATTCCGTAAGTCGCGCCGCCTGCCCCCGTCCGCCGGTCGATCATCCCGTCGAGCCGGCAGTAGGCGGGCAGCTTGACGCCGGAAGCGGCTCCTCCTCGACCCGGCGGCGCTGAACCGGCAGGAAACCATTGCGTCTTCGTCACCGTGAGAGCGACTCCCGGCATCTGCAACTGCTTCAGCGCGGCACAGGCTCCTTCAGGATCCGGAGGCTGCGCGAGACATGTTCCGCCAATGACGAACAGAATGGATGCTGCTGTTTTTGAGCTGCGGCCTGTCATTTATTTCTCCCTCGTCGAATCGAAATCAGGTCCATGTTTCCGCAAAAGGTCAGCGGACAAGACGCCGTGGCCGACCCAACTCATATCCGGGGCGGCCATTGTGCCGCTTACTGTTTTACACCGAGTTGGAGATGGGCTTCAACGGTTCGACAGCACCTGCTACGACCATGATGCGGAGATCTCTGACGGCACGGCGTCACCATTGTGGAATGGTGAGGATTCCGGGCAATCCACCGATTCTTGTCTACAATTATTGAAAGGCGTCGAAAGCTGTCGCAGGCAGGCTTTCTGGCCTGAAATTCACACGGTACCGGTTAAATCCGCCCCGGGCGACTCCTGCAAAGACCAGCGCGCGATGCATGAAGAGCTATGCGTGAAGAGAAGATAACCGCGGAGCGGCTGACCGCATTTTCGGATGCGGTGTTCGCGGTGATCCTGACCATCATGGTTCTGGAACTCAAGGCGCCGGACGAGCCGTCATTCTCCTCACTGCTGGCCCTGTGGCCCACGGCCATCAGCTATGTGGTGAGTTACCTTTTCATTGCGATCATATGGATCAACCACCATCACCTGATGCGGTTCGCAGGTCCTCCCACGCTGAGATTGATCTGGGTCAATTTCGCCCATCTCTTCATGGTGTCGCTCCTGCCCTTTGCGACCGCATGGGTTGCCCGAACCCGGCTCGCGTCATCTCCGGTCGTATTCTACGCGGGGTTGTTTGTTTGTGTCGACGTGGCCTACAACGCCTTTGAGGGCCAGATATTGGCCGGCGACGAGGCTGCGAATGTGCCCCCTCGCACGCGGCGTCTGGCGAGGCGCCGGTCGCTGGTTGTCCTTGCGGCTTTTACTGTCGCGATGCTGGTCGCGTTTGTCGCGCCTCGCCTCGGCTTTGGTCTGGTCTGCGCCGCTCTGATCCTCCACCTGCGGCCGGAGGTTCGCGGCTTCACGGATCAATAGCGGCATCCGGCCGCCTGCGCTCTTTCCGGCATCAGCCCCGCGAGTGCGCGCTATAGCGCAGCGCGATCGGCAGGGTCCCCCGCTGTTGTTACAAACAGAGACACTACCGCCTGGCTGCCAATCTGCTCTTCGGCCTGCGGGAACCGGGGAGAAACGGTATGAAAAAAATTGTGATAACCGCCTTGATGCTCGCCACCGCGCTGGCGCCCGGCGGGCTGTACCGGGTACGGGCGGCAGAGGCGCCGCAGATTTCCAGAGATCAACTGAAGGAACTGATCTCCACCGCCAGAACGCCGGACGATCATGAAAAGATCGCCCGCTATTATCGCGCCGAAGCCGATCGCCTGGAGGCGGAGGCGACGGAGCATGAGGAACTGGCTGCGATATACCGCCGGAAGAAGGACGCCATCGCTGAAAAGCACCCGATGTCCGGCAGGACGGCTGCGCACTGCGATTACTTTGCGAAATCCATGCGCGAGGCCGCCAAAGCCGATCGGCAACTTGCGGCCGATCACGAATCGATGGCAAAACAGGCCCGCAGGTAGTCGAATCCGGAAAAAAGGACGT
>CAZXCO010000140.1:0-3522 GCA_964639095.1 uncultured Solibacteraceae bacterium | reverse complement strand
ATCCAGGCAATAGCGTGTGCAGCCGACCAGAGCCCGGAGGTCGTTGCGCGGCGCTACAGGAAAGCGGGCGACCTCGGGCTGGTAGCGGAAGAGACGATTCGTACGCGTGCCGGCAGAGCGTTGACGGTATCGAGCGCGTACGAGCAACTGCTCGGGATTGCGCGCACATCCGGTCCCGGCAGTGTCGACCGAAAGATCCGGTTGCTGGCCACCCTGCTCGGGCAGTGCTCCGCGCAGGAGGCCCGATGGGTCGTGCGATTCGTATCCGGCAGGCTGCGGCTTGGGGCAGGCCCGCTTACGATCCTCGAGGCCGTCGCACGTCAGATGGACTCTCCGCAGCAGGCGCGCGCCGCACTGGAGCGCGCATGGTGCTTGTGTTCCGATCTGGGTCTGGTGCTGAAGACAGCGCACGAGGGAGGGATGGAGGCACTGGAGAGGTTTCACGTCCATCCAGGTCACCCGGTGCGCCTGATGCTGGCGGAGCGGCTGCCGTCCGCCGAAGCGATCATCGCCAGACTGGGGGTCTGCGCGGTCGAATCGAAACTCGATGGGTTTCGTTGTGAAGTTCATGTGCAGCGCAATGAGATCGAGGTCTTCTCCCGTAATCAGGAACGTACAACGGAGATGTTTCCCGACCTGATTTCCTCGGCACGGAGGCAATTGGGCAGGAACACGGCGATCCTGGACGGAGAAGCTGTCGCGGTGAACGAATCCACCGGCGAGCTGCTTCCGTTTCAGGTGACAGTGCAACGGAAGCGCAAGCACGGCACGACGGATATGGCGAAGGAGTTTCCGCTCGCTCTCTTCGTCTTCGACTTGCTCTACCTGAACGGAAAAGACTGCACAAAGCTCGCATACGAGAAGCGGCGCGCCCGCCTTGAGACACTGCTCGGCGCCAGTGGCCGGCTGCGTCTGGTCGATCGCATCATTGCAAAGACACCGAAGCAACTGCAGAGTTTCTTCGATGCGCAGATCGACAAGGGACTGGAAGGTGTCGTTGCGAAGCGCCTCGACGCACCTTACGAGGCGGGCGCGAGGAATTTCAACTGGATCAAACTGAAGCAGACTTACCGCGGGGCGCTCAGCGACACGGTCGATGTGGTCATCGTCGGATACCTGCGAGGCCGCGGCACACGGGCAGGACTCGGCATCGGCGCCGTTCTGGTTTCCGTCTTCGATCCGAAAACAGACACCTTTCCCACGATCGCGAAGGTCGGCAGCGGCTTCAGCGAAGAAGGCTGGGTGAAACTGCGCCGTATGCTGGATGACATTGCCTCCGCCCGCAAACCGGCGCGCGTCCGGTCGCGCATCGTGCCCGACGTGTGGGTGGAACCCAAATACGTCCTGCCTGTGCTGGCGGACCAGATCACACGGTCACCGGTGCATCTGTGCGCGGTTGATCGCGAGGGCCGCGGCCTGGCGCTGCGCTTTCCCCGCGCGGCACGCGGGATTCGCGATGACAAATCGGCTGAAGACGCGACGACAGTAACGGAGATCCGGCACATGTTTGAGAAACAAGTCTGAGCAGCATAATGCACGGACTGGGGCGCGAGTCACTTACGGGCGCCGGCCCCGGCGGAGTCTCTCAAGATCTTCCAGAAGATGTTCACTGATCGTGACGGGGTATGGTTCCGCCGCTCCTTCGAGGCTCAGGAGTTCCGCGGGCAACCGGGCCACCTGGCGGCGCGCATAATCGCGCGATTCCTCCATCGAGGGCTGCGGCTGGACGACCCCGCCGATTATCGCCGGGGCGAGCAGGGGCAGGCCTGGAAGATTTTCATCAAATCGCCCGATTGTGTCGCTCGCCATCTTCGAACTCCCGATCCACCTGAAGACCTGTTTGCGACCGGGATAGACCGTTTTGTTTCGCGACAGCTTGAATCGCCCCGTACCCGCATATTCGACGAGCTTATAGGCCATGTCGATTTCGGGCGCATCCGCGGAGACGGCGAGTTTTGTTCCCACTCCGAAGCCGTCTATCGGGGCTCCGGCTTCGACCAGACGTTCGATCTCGTATTCATCAAGTCCGCTCGATGCGAAGATCGTGATCTCGTGCAATCCGGCTTCATCGAGCAATCGGCGCGTCTCTCTCGCGAGCGCCAGAAGATCCCCGGAATCGAGCCGTACACCGCGGACGCGAAAACGGTCGCCCAGCCGTTTCCTGAGCTTGATGACACGCTGAACGCCTTCCAGTGTGTCGTAAGTGTCAACGAGGAGTGTTGTGTCCGGATTGAGCTTTGCGAACGCCTGGAACGCGTCCGCCTCGCTCTCGTGAGCCTGTATGTAGCTGTGCGCCATCGTGCCGAATGTCGGGGTGCCAAAGAGTCGTCCGGCCAGCACGTTTGAACTGCCGTGGCCGCCCGCAAGATAAGTCGCGCGTGCAACTGCCAGTGCGGCGTCGCTGCCGGGCGCGCGCCGCGAACCGAAGTCGACGACCGTGCGCCCTTTCGCGGCATGGATGATCCTCGCGGCCTTGGTGAGAGCCAGGCTCTGAAAGTGAACCAGATTCAGCAGTGACGTTTCGAGCAGTTGCGCCTCGCCAATGGGGGCAATGACCTGCAGCATCGGTTCGTTGGCAAAGACCGGGGTTCCTTCGCGGACAGCATACAGATCGCCGGTAAAGCGCATTGTTTCGAGGGAACGTACGAAGTCGGGCGAAAACTCCTGCTGTTTTGAGAGCCACTTGAGTTCGTCCGGAGTGAATCGGAAATTTGCGAGAAGCTGGACCGCATCCGCGATACCAGCCGCCAGGATATAGTTTCGATGCTCCGGGAGTTTGCGGAAGGCAATTTCAAAAACCGCTGTTCCGGACATGCCTTCCGCACAGTAGGCTTGCACCATCCGGAGTTCGTAGAGATCCGTGAACAGGGCAGGGTAGATGTCCCGGGGGCGCGGCTTACTGCAACAAGGTTCGTCCACTGATTGCAGGGTTGCATCTGTGGAACCATCCTGACCGGATCATCCGTTCGGCGCCGATCGGCAATTCGACCGGTGGATTCCGCCCGAATCCGGCGAGACACGGAAGAGACAGTAACCGCCCCTGCGTGAAATCCCGCATTCAGGGAGTTCTTCCGCGCAGCTTTTCCCACCTGGAGGGCAGTCCCTTGTGAAAAACCGGCGCTGATGCGATCGGCGTGTTGATTGCTTTCATGGGCATGCAGAAGGAGCAACCAATGCCCGATCCAGGCAAGACCGTCCATGCCGTGCCGGCAGACGAAAAGATTGCGCAGAGTGTTCGAAGAGCCCTCAAATTTGACAACGAAGTCCCCGACGAACGCATCACAGTTGTGGTCCACGACGGACTGGTGACGCTCGAAGGCAACGTGGAGACGGAGTTTGAGAGAGACGCCGCAGAGACTGATGCGAGAAAAGTGAAAGGCATCCGGGGAGTGGTCAATCGAATCCGGTGGTAGTCACCCCCCGTTGTTGATGCGGTTGCGGAATTCCAGGCGGCGGCCGGCGCCGCCGTCAGACCTTCCGGGACGCTTCTGTCTTCGCCACTTCCAGACGGACCTTCAGGAT
>CAZXCO010000139.1:0-8715 GCA_964639095.1 uncultured Solibacteraceae bacterium | reverse complement strand
CGGCGGCGTCGCCGTGCTGCGTCTATCCACAGACGTGCTGTTCAAAGTGCTTGATATCCTGCTCGGCAGCCCGCCGGAGGCCGGCGGGGACCGTGGCGAGACCCTGACCGCCATCGAGATCCATCTCCTGCGCGGCTTACTTCAGATTTTTGCCGGGGCGCTTCGGGAGACGTGGCGCTCGGATCCGCAGGCGTCCCTCACGCTGTCTTCGGAGCGGATGGAGGACTGCCTCGAGACGCACGGAGAAATACACATGCTGGCGATCCGCTCCACGCTCGAGATCGACGGGGCCGCCGGCGATTTCGAAGTCATGATCCCGGCTTTCCTCGCGCGGCTTTCCGTGCGGCTTGCCGAAATTGGCGCGGACGCTGAGCCCGGCGGCGTTTCGGCACGAATTGTGGAGGCTCTCGCCGCGGCCAAAGTCGATATCGACGCTGTCCTTTCGAAGCTGACCATTCGCTTTGCCGATCTTACAGACCTGGCGCCCGGCCAGATTCTTCTTGCGGAAAAGACCGGCGAGTCGGCCTTTGAGTGTCTTGTGAATCAGAGAACCCAGTTCAACGGTGAACTGGTGCCGGTGGGTGAGCGTTACGGTTTTCAGTTGATCCGTGCGGAGGCGACGGACAACGAGGCGGCGGCGCCGGCCGAGAGATGACCGAGTAAGTCGCGCCAGACGCGGTGCCTTGGTCCTTCTTCGGGCAGGCCGTTGGCGGCAAGCCGTTCCCGTCCCATGCTTTCGGCAATGGCGCGCACCAGCTCGTGCCTTTCGGCTTCCATTTCCGTGGTTCCGATACTGGTGACGGCGAGCGTGGTCTCATCCACAATCTGGTTCAGTCCCTGGGCGAGGCGTTCGTCATCGCTCTTTGCCCACAGGTCGAGAACTCTTTGCGCCAGAACTGCGGCGGGAACGACAGGAACCGATGTGGAGTTTTGCATCCTATGTGTCTTTTCGGCCGAACCCTCCGGGCCTCTAGTTTTTATTTTTCATGCCCGAAAACTTTTTTTCGTATCGTGACCAGGCCCAGGTTTCCTCGAATTCCCCGAAAACACGCCGATGTGGAGGGGTGAGAAGCCGGCGATGATTCAAGTCACACACCTGAACCACACTCCCTTCGTATTGAACAGTGACCTGATCGAGCAAATCGAAAGCACGCCGGACACTGTCATTACTTTGACAAATCACCAGAAGCTCACGGTTCTTGAAACCGCCGAGGAAATCGTGGAGCGCGTCCGGTTGTACCGGCAGTCGATTCTTCACTCCCCCTGGACAGCCGGGGAGACACGCACCGCACTCATGAACAAGCTTTCCGAACGGAAGACCAATGGCTGAAGCGAAGGCTGGGAAATCGAAATCGTCCTCGAAGCCAGACCTCGCGACGATACTGGGGCTGCTCGTTGCAGTCGGCGCGATCGTGGCCGGAATGATGATGGAGGGCGGCAAGCTGAAGCAGGTCCTCCAGGTCAGCGCAGGCGTCATTGTGATCGGCGGGACCATCGGTGCGGTGATGATCACCACGCCTCTTTCGGTGCTGCTGAGGGCGGCGAAGCAGCTCGGCAATGTGTTCTTCGCCAAGTCGGAGTCGCTGGCTGAACGAGTGGAAGAGATCATCGAATTCGCCACCCAGGCGCGCAAGAGCGGCATCGTCTCGCTGGAATCGAAGGCCGCGACGATTCAGGATCCGTTTCTGAAAAAGGCCCTGGACCTCGCGGTCGACGGCCTCGAACCTGCGAAAATCCGCGACATCATGGAGCTCGAGATCGGACTGTTCGAACAGAACGCGGAGGCGGAGGCCAAAGTCTTCGAAGCAGCCGGCGGCTATGCTCCGACCATCGGCATCATCGGCGCCGTGATGGGCCTGATTCAGGTGATGCAGAACCTGGCGGACATCGACGAGGTTGGCCGCGGCATCGCCGCCGCCTTTGTCGCGACGATCTATGGCGTCGCGTCGGCCAACATCATTTTTCTTCCGGCGGCCGCGAAGCTGAAGGCGAGAGCGCATGAAATGGTGCGCGTACGCGAGCTGATCCTCGAGGGCATCCTGGGCATCGCTGAAGGCGTCAATCAGAAGCTGATCCGGATCAAGCTGGAATCGTATATCGAGAAGACTTCCGCGTCGAAGAAGGCGCAGAAGAGTACCGCGGCGGCTGGGGCGCCGGCGGCGGCGGAGGGCTAGTGGCGCGCAAGAAAAAACACGCCGAGCATGAGAACCACGAGCGCTGGCTGGTCTCTTACGCGGACTTCATAACGCTTCTGTTCGCCTTCTTTGTGATGATGTTCGCCTCCACGCAGTCGGACAAGAGCAAAGCGCAGCAGATCTCGGACGCCGTCAAGGACGCGATGGACAAAGGCGGCGTGCCCGCAGTCGTGCGCGAAATTCTGGGCGGCACGGTTGACGACAAGGGCAAGGGCAACGCTCAGATGAAAGGTCCCGGAGGCGCCCAGAAGATGACGACGCCGAAAAAGCCCGATATTCCGGAATCGAAGGTCCAGGTGACGGAGCTCATGCCCTCGATGACATATCTGAACCAGGCTCTCCAGAAAGAGATCAAAGAGGGGAAGGTCGAGGTGAAGCTGGAGGATCGCGGCCTCGTGGTCAGTCTGCGGCAGGCCGCGTTCTTTCCCTCCGGAGGGGACGACATTGCACCGGCCGGCATGGAAAGCATCGCCAAAATCGCCAAAGCGATTCGGGATCTTTCGAATCCGGTGCGCCTCGAAGGCCATACGGATTCCGTGCCGATCCACAACGACCGATTCCGCAGCAACTGGGAATTATCGACGGCCCGCAGCATCGCCATGCTGCAGGTTCTCACCGGGCAGTACGGGATTCCGAACGACCGGTTCGGGGTCGCCGGATATGCCGACACGAAACCCATCGCGCCGAACGATACAGCCGAAGGGCGCGCGCGGAACCGGCGCGTCGATATCGTTATCCTCAATGAGCAGGTCGTCGTGGGTGACGCAAAGAAGGCGACGGCGCCCTCGGCCGCCGCGGCGCCCGCTAAAGCTGCGCACTAAATCTCACCGCGGGCCAGCCAGCGCGTCCGCCGTGATTCTCAAGGTCAGGGTGCGTACCGGGTGAAGACAAGGTCCCGGGCTTTGTTTCGATTGTGGATGTTTGTGGGGACGCCGGCAACGTAAGTTGAGGGCCTGCCGGGCGTGTTCGCCTGCGAGGAACGATCCGATGGATGGTCGTCGCTCATTCCGGCAACTTCTCGCCAGACTGCTCGGCCACCATATATGCGGCGTACCAGTCGGGCCAGTTCGCGTCGTGTTGCCCGGTGCGCTTCTCGTGCTCGCCATGGGCAGCCTCCGCGCGGCGAAGCGCGCCAGTCAGGTCGCTCACGGAACGAAACGCCGTCTCGACGGGGTCAATGCGTCCTGGCAGCCGCGTTGTGACCTCTTGCAACAGCCATCGGTTACCGTCGGGATCGCTGAAGTTGGCGTAGGAAGCATAGCTCGTCTGATCGGGCGCGGGTCCGCGCAGGCGAGCGCTGGAGCCGTCGGGCTGAAAGGGCGCGCCCGGCTCCCCGGAATGAAACACTTCGCTGATGCCGGCGCCGCGGGCGATGAGGTGGTCGCGTGCAGCCACGATATCGGAGACGACCAGGTACAGGTTTTGTGCCGAGCCGGGAGCGACCGGTGTCATCTTCGTGCCGAACTGTATCGAGCACGCGGAACCGGGAGGTGTGAACTGGACGGCCCGGAAGCCGTTATCGAACCGGAAGTCAGCGTCGAGCCTCCAGCCGAGTTTCCCGTAGAACTCCCTGGCACGATCGACGTCGGCAACGGGGATGACGACGACCTCGAGCTTCATATCGATCTTCGCGACGCTCGAGCCTCTGGTTATGGATTCTTCGAGTTGAGTCATAGTGAGTTCCTTACTTAACCCTTGCAGGTATAGTCCTGTATCATCGCGACCGTCCCGAGCGCCTTTCGTTGGCTGCGGCATCTCGCGTCGATCCGCGCCAGACGGATCAGCCGGCAGGCGTGCCGTCTGACTCATCTGGTAAGTCTGCTCCAGATTGTGATTCCGAAGCAAACGGGGAATGGGCTGAAGACGACTAAGTTTGTCGCCCGCGTTCGTCTGGAAATGGCCCCGTGCGTGCTTTACGTTGCAGAATCCTGCATGCCGAACATTCAAACCCGATTCTTTGGTGAGGTCGAATACGACGACCAGTCGCTTTTCCGTTTCCCCTCCGGCCTGCCGGGCTTCGAAGAACATCGGAGCTTCATCCTTCTCAACCGGCCGGGGTTCGAGCCGCTGATTTTTCTGCAAAGCCTCGAAGCGCGCAGCCTCTGTTTCATTCTGCTGCCGATCCGCGCCATCGAAGAGAGCTTCGATCTGACGCTGACCGAAGAGGAAAAGGCGGAGATCGGTCTGGAACCTGGCCAGGCGCCCGTGGCCGGCGAAAACGTTCTCTGCGCAGCCATGATCTGCGCCGGGGAAGGGGACGCCCCGACCGCCAATCTCATGGCCCCCATCGTGGTGAATCTGCGGAATAACACGGGAATTCAGGCCATTCATCCCGATTCCGGATATTCACACCGCTATCCGCTCAACCTGAGCGCCCCGGCCGTCGCATGCTGATCATGTGGCGCCGCGCGAGCGAAGGCTTCATCGCCGGCGAAGTGGAAATCGAAATACTCGACGTTCGACATGACCGGGTCAAGCTGGGAATCACGGCGCCTGAATCCTGCGCGATCGTGCGCCGCGAGGCCCGAATCACGCAGCAGCAGAATATCTCGTCCGCGCTGACCGCGAGCGACTCCACGATCGAAACGCTTATGCGCCGGCTCTCGCGCCCGCATATCCGGTCCGGCGAAGCGCCGTCAGGAAATTGACGCTGTGACACCGGCCGGTTATCAAAAAATTCACTAGAACGAAATAACCCCTCTCCGATATGGGGGTATGTAAGGCTGATACCTCGGGCATCCGGAAGCAAACGGAGAACTCGAACCCGGACAGGATGTCCGGGACGTATCGCGGAACAGGACGTTTTCAATGTCGATCTCTTTCCAGACGAACTACGCCTCTTTGGTGGCGCAGACCAACTTAAGCAACAATTCGGATTTTCAGACCAGGACCATCGAGAGCCTCACCTCGGGTTACCGGATCAATCAGTCCGGCGACGACGCGGCGGGTCTTGCGGTGGCCAACCGGTATCGCAGCAGCGTTACCGAGTTGACGCAGGGCGTGCTGAACGCAAATGACGGCGTCAGCTCGCTGCAGATCGCCGATGGCGGTCTCAACAACATCAGCACGATTCTCGACCGCCTGAAGACACTGGCCACGGAATCGGCCAGTTCCACCTTCACCGGAGACCGCAGCAACATCAACGTGGAATACCAGCAGCTGGTTCAGGACATCACCCGGGAAGCCGCCAGCATCGGCCTCAACGGCGGCGGCTCCTACAACCAGCTCAACCAGGTTTACATCGGCGGCGGCAATAACGCTGCCAACTCGCAGATCACGATCGATCTCAGCGGCACTCAGAATCAGGTGGATGCGGCCGGCCTCGGAATTGCCAATACCAGCGTGCTGGGCGGCGGCACCGAGCTGACCGGCAACAGTGTGCGTCTCGATGCCCCCGGAGCGACGTTCCTGGCTACCGTTGCCCAGACTTTCACGTTCAACCTGATCAGCGGCGGCACGGCGACCTCGATCACGGCGAGTGTCGGCGGTTCCGGAGCGCTCAGCGAAAGCCAGGTGCTGACCTCGCTCAACAGCCAGCTCTCGCAGTACGGAATCACTGCCAACGTCGGCAGCGATGGCCAGCTCAACTTCGGCGGCGGCACGGCGTTCACGGTGAGCACGGCGACTACCGCGACCGATGCCATCGCGACCGATGCATCGACGGCATCCAACAACGGCGTCTACAGCGTCGCGGGTGCAGCCGCAGACGGCGGCAAGGCGGAAACGCTGTCGTTCCAGAACGGCCAGGGTTCCGTCAGTGTGACCTTGACCGCCAGCGAGACGGTCGGTGCGGCTCTTGCCGATATTAACGCCAAAACGGCGGCCCTCGGGATCTATGCGGTCAAGAACGCGGCCGGTACCGGGATCTCCTTCCAGAGCACCAGCAACTTCACCGCTTCCACGGATACCGCCGCGGGCGTCTTCACGGCTGCGGGCGCTCAGAGCACTACCGCGCCGACGACGTCTTCGACGGCTACCGGAAATGCGCTGGCCGCGATCACGGCCATCAACGCCGCGATCCAGCAGCTTGGCAACGTTCAGTCCCGCGTCGGCGCCGGTGAGAACAAGCTGAACTATGCGATCGGCCTCGCCAATTCGCAGATCACCAACTTCTCCGCCGCCGAGTCGCGCATCCGGGATGCGGACGTGGCGACCGAAGCGGCGAATCTGACGAAGGCGCAGGTTCTCCAGCAGGCGTCGGTTGCCGCCCTGGCGCAAGCCAATTCGGCCCCGCAGGCTCTGTTGAAACTCCTGCAGTAAACGCGGTAGTTCCCCCGGGCCGGGCCCCTGCGAAAAAGTGCAGGGGTTCGGCCCATTTCTTGCTTGGTGAATCGCTATGTCCTCCAGTACGGCGCCGATTACCTTCAGCGGGTCCAGCACTTTCGCGAGTTCCTTTCAGCAGGTCATTCAGCGTGCTGTGAATATCGCCTCGCTCCCGATTCAGAGCCTTCAGACCCAGGTCTCGACGTTAAATGCCCAGGAGCAGACGCTTTTCTCGCTCAATGCGAACCTGACGGCGTTTCAATCCGCCCTGCAGGCGCTGGACACGGCGAAATCCGGCGCGGCATCGGCCCAGGTCTCCGACACTTCCGTACTAACTGCCAGCACGACATCGGCTGCGTTGCCCGGCGCCTACACAATCCAGGTCGACGATCCGGGTTCGTCGACAACCACCCTCAGCAAGGCCGGCCTGATCACCGTAAGCGATCCGGCTTCCCAGGATCTCAGCACGGCATCCTCATTCACGCTGACATTGAATGGCGTCAATCACACGATCGCCAATTCGGGAACGTCGCTTGTGTCGCTGGCAAACAGCATCAACGCCGCCGATGTGGGCGCGCAGGCGACCATCGTCAATATCGGATCTTCTTCCAGTCCGGATTACCGGCTCGCCATAACCAGCGACAGCCTCGGGGCGGACTCGATCCAGTTGAACGACGGCTCGCAGGATCTGCTGGATACACTCTCCACCGGAACCGACGCGCAATATAAGGTCAACGGTTCGAGCACGGATGTCTCGAGCACATCGCGGCAGGTAGCGCTGTCTCCCGGGCTCACCGTTAATCTGCTGGCTCAAAGCCCGGCTCCGGTTACGATCACGGTTTCGCAGAATTACAGTGGTTTGCAGAGCGCGCTGTCGAATTTCGTCAGCGCTTATAACGCGTCCTTCGATGCGTTGTCGCAGAACCGCGGGCAGAACGGCGGGGCGCTCTCCGGCGACAGCATCGTGTTCACCGTGACGAACGTTCTGCGGCAGATCAACCAGTACACTTCGAGCGACGGGGCGGTGGGATCTCTCGCGGATCTCGGCGTCACGGTGGATGACACCGGCCATCTGAGCCTCGATCCCTCCGTGCTGTCGGGCGCCGATCCCTCGGCGGTGGCTGCATTTCTCGGGAGCGTGAGCGGCGGCGGTTTCCTCAAAACCGCAAACGACGCTCTGACGGGCATCACCGACAGCACGACGGGTCTGATTCCGACGGATATCAACACGCTGCTCGCGCGGATCGCCACCGACAACGCACAGATTACGGACGAACAGAACCGCGTCGATGATCTGCAGAATAACCTGCAGCAGCAGCTTTCGCAGGCCGACGCTCAGATCGCCACGCTGGAATCGCAGAAAACATACTTCCAGCAATTGTTCACCGCCGAGTATGGAAACGGCGGCACGACGGGCAGCGGGAGCTAGCCATGCTGCCTTCGATCCAGGCCGCGGAGCGGGACCTTCGCCACGCCATTGAGCGCGGGGCTTCGGAGGAGATCTCCAGATCCATCGCCGGCTTCTGTGAGGCCGCCGACGGTGAACTCGGGCGTCTCGTCCCGGGTGATCCGGCGCGCCGGCGGATGCTGGAACAGGTTCTCTCGACGCTCGAATGGGCGCGGCAGATGCTCCAGACCCGGCGCGCACAGCAGGCCGGCGAGCTGAGTCTTCTTGGCGCCGCGAATCGCTTTCAGGGCAGGGAACCGGTGCGCGATCCGCACTTCCAATTGGACCTTTGAAGCATCCGGAACCGTCAAATCTCTGACACGTCACCCGGTTGACGCGCTGGCCGCTCTTCGTCTTTCACCTTAAGGTCGTCTTATCAACGTGTTCCGGCGGTAACCGCCTGGCACGCGAACTGCGATACAGGCGATGTCGTGCTGAACAACAGCATCTCCAACAGTCTCGAAAGCTATCTCGACCTGGTGAGCGCCAGGCAGAAGCTGGTCACGTCCAATATCGCCAATGCCGACACGCCGGGCTACAAGACCCAGGACCTGGATTTCCAGGCATCCTTTCAGGCAATGCTGTCGGGCGGCGCGCCGCGGCAGGAAACGGTCGAAGGGCTCGAGACGAAGAATGACGGCAACAACGTGGATCTGGACCGGGAGGCCCGGCTGCTGGCGGAGAACACTCTGCGCTTCAGCGTGGCTTCAAATCTGATGAAAACGCAGATTGATCAGATCCGGTCCGCAATTAAGGAAGAGGCGAGCTAATGAGTCTGTTTTCCAGTCTTTCGGTGAGCGCATCGGGAAT
>CAZXCO010000138.1:0-2007 GCA_964639095.1 uncultured Solibacteraceae bacterium | reverse complement strand
CGGCAATCCCCGCGATGAAGAGCTTTGAGGCCCGGCAGAGAATTCGGGCATGATTTTCGAAGAGCTCAAAGAACTTCTCGTCCTTCGGTAACAGATTCATGACAAGTGAACAACCAGAATAACGGACGAAGGTTCGCGCCGCGGAGGCGGGCGAGCGGCGCCGGACCCAGGGAGCGAACGCCGGCGGGCATTACGCACACCCGAAAATCAGGATATGCTTACAGCCGTGGAGATGCAGACAGCGGCGGCGCGCGAGCACATGATTTTTCTCGCAAAACGATTTCGGGAATTTTCGAAAAATCAGCCGGAACTTCGGGAATTGCGCAGAATATTGCTCCGGCTCGGCGGCGAGGAGGTCATTCCTCCGGTGGATCACGACCCGACGATTCATTTTCTGATCGATTTCGGAATCGTGTACAGCGGGCCGGTATTGCTCGTGACCGGAAGTCATGGCCGGCAGGATCGCGCGCTGGGGCGGATCTGGATGCGGCGCCTGCACGGAATCGTAGGCGTGGGGGCGGGCTATGCGCTGGACAATGAAGGCCTGTGGCGGGAACACAGCTTCGGCATTCGCCGCGAAGGCGTGATCGAAACGTCGGCCGCCCAGCGGAAGTACTTCGGCCTTCTGCTGCTCGGCGAGGTCGCGGATGCCTGGGCGGAACGGCTGGCCCGTTGAACGCGACGCGCCTGCCGGGCATTGGGGGCGGGACAGGGCGCGAACAAAAGCGATAGAATTTCTGCCGGAGGCTCGCTTGAAATGAAAATATCCTGTTCGGTTGCGCTCCTGCTCGGCGCCACGTTTTGCCTGTACGGCCAGGCTCCTGCGGGCCCGGGGACCGTGGAGCACATCAAAGTTCACGGCAAATCGCTGGAGGGAAATCTCGAAGGCGATTCGCCCGATCGCGACGTTTTCATTTATCTGCCGCCGAGCTACGCGAAGCAGCCGAACCGGCGTTATCCCGTCGTGTATTTCCTGCATGGATACGGACTCAATGCCGAGCGCTACTGGGGCATCATGAAAGTTCCGGAAGCGGCGGGCAGGGAAATGAGTTCGGGAACCGTGCGCGAAATGATTCTCGTGCATCCCGACGCATTCACGATCTACAACGGCAGCATGTATTCGAATTCGCCGGCCACAGGCGACTGGGAGGACTTCATCGCCCACGAGCTCGTGGCGTATGTGGACGCCCACTACCGGACTATTCCGGATCGCATGAGCCGCGGACTGGCGGGCCACTCTATGGGCGGGTACGGCACGATGCGCATCGGGATGAAGCACCCCGAGGTCTTCTCCAGCCTGTACGCGATGAGTTCCTGCTGCCTGACGGCGAGCCTGACTCCGGGTGGGCGTGGCGGCGCCCAGGCCGAGAGTCTCAAGAGCCCCGGAGACGTGAAGGATTCGAAAAACCGGGGCGTGATGGTGCTTCTGGCGGAGGCCGCGGCATGGTCGCCGGACCCGGCGAACCCGCCGTTCTTCTTCGATCTCCCGACAAAAGGCGGGCAGCCTCAGCCCGAAGTCGTCGCGCGCTGGGCGGCGAATGCGCCGCTGGCCATGATTGACCAGTACATTCCGAACCTCAAGAAGATGCATGCCATCGGACTCGAGGTCGGCCTCCAGGATGGACTGGCGGCGAGCAATGCGCTCCTTGACGCAACCCTCACCCGCTTCGGCGTTTCTCACACGTACGAAACCTATGAAGGCAACCACACGAACAGGGTGCCGGAGCGGTTCGATACAAAGCTGCTGCCGTTCTTTTCGAAAAATCTGAGCTTCAGCGCGACGAAGCGGTAAGCCCGGGGAGCTTCACCAGCCGGTCCCCGCTGAAGGCTCCGACGTAAATGGAATTGCCGGCCTCGAGCGCGACGGAGGCGCCGTTGATCAGCGGCCTGCTCTGCGAGTCGTAGACGTTCTTCGCCTGCATGTTTGCCGGGTCGATGAGAGCGACACCGAACGCCTCTGAGCACGGGACGTCGCGGCCGGCGCATTCCCCGCGGGCCGCAATGACG
>CAZXCO010000137.1:0-1762 GCA_964639095.1 uncultured Solibacteraceae bacterium | reverse complement strand
GATGCGGGGCAGCGGGTCGGTCATGGCCGGAGCAGCCTCACCACTTCATCGAATGACACGCAAATATCGGTTGCAAGCAGCGCCATCAGCTCCGGCTCCTCGCCGTCGCGCGTCAGGATGATGCAGCGCTTGCCCTGCCCGCAGAACCAACCGGCTTCAAGGTGCGCGCTACGACCACATGGCAGCACCAGCAGACAGGTGTCGGCCCATTGCATGCCGCGCAGATCGTTGATGAAGCCTGCCGCGGCGATCGGCGATGTCGTCAACAGTTCACGGTACCGCTTCGCCGACCAGCCCTGCCATTCCGGGTCGATCTGCGACCAGGCAAAACCCGGCACGCCATTGAACGGATTCCGGAAGTCGTAAACCTCGTGTCCGTCATGGCGCAGCGCTGACACGATCTTCGGTTGATGGAGATTGCGCCACGACGATGCCACGTAAATTCGAGCCATGGTTCAAGCTGCCTCCATCCTGAATAGCTGTGCCACGAAATTGCAGATGCGATCGGCCGCGATATCGCGCACGCAGTCCCATTCGCCGGCATAATCCGGCCCGTCGTAGCGCTGCCCGACATGAAAGCTCACCTGCCCGGTCGGCAGGTCGACATAGAGAATGTGATGATGCGGATCGGCGCGGAATTTTAGCTCCGTATCGATCGCCCAGCCCCAGGTCAAGCCGTGGTCGCGCGTCTCGGACAACGCACGCGCCAGATTCTGGATGCTCCAGTCCTTGCGCGCATAGGCTTCCGTCTTGTAGCCGCGGCCCTTGCGGTAGGCTTTGGCGCGTTCCGAGCATTTGCATGCGCGGAATAGGTTCATGGCGATGACGCCCATCGGCCCCATCCGCTCGAGGTCGCGGTAGAGCATGCGGGTGGCATCGCCGTTAGAGCCCTGGTAGATGCGGGTGATCAGTACAAGATCGGTCATGATTCAACCGCCTCCGCTATGTCGTCGAGGGGGTACGGTGCCGAACAAAGGCCCGAGGTTCACAGGCTTCTGTTTCAGCGCGAGCTTGAACTCGGTGAGCTTGCGGCGACGCTCTTCCGGTCCCATCAGATCAGGCAAGGTCTGTTCGAATTCCTTGACTGGATCGGTCTCAGGCGCCTCTTCGCGCCAGGCGAGGTCGAGCGCGGCTTTCAATAGCGGCGACCAGTCGTCGGCCGGCTCGGCCGCCATCTGTTTCGCCAGATCGTCAGGCGCCGGGGTATTCGCTAAGCGCGGATGCTCGCCTGCTACTTTCCCCGGCGCGGACGATGGTTCACCGCCCATCGCAGCGGTTTCGCCTGCGCCAATTGGCGCATCCGAAACAGAAAGAGATGAGCCCGCGCCATCTGGGGATCTGGGGGCGTTAACTGGCGCGGGCTCCTCTGCCGGGAGCAGCCTGGAGGAAGCACCGGCAGATAACGGCGCAGGTTGCCCTCCGGCGCCGGGTTCACGATTGATGATGCCGGCGAGATATTCGTCGCCGGCAGGCGAGCCGGAGCCAGCCACGCTAGGCGTGACCGACTCCGGCTCTGGCAACGGAGCGTTGGCGAGTTCGCGACTGTCGCCGGCTTTCGGGTGGCCACCCGCTTTTCCATCGCGCCTGTTACGCTTTCGCGCAGGTGACGATGGCGCGGCCCTTTCCTCTCCGTTGATCTCGATTGGCTGTCCGCGTCCGTCGACCTTCTCCGGCAGATGGTCGAACTTCTGCCAGTGCGCTTCGATCGCCGCCGGCATCAGGAACATGCGGCCTTCTTTGGTCCACGGATAAGAGAACACCT
>CAZXCO010000136.1:0-5731 GCA_964639095.1 uncultured Solibacteraceae bacterium | reverse complement strand
CAGAACTTTCCAGGTGCGGGACGGCCTTTGGCTGCGCGCCTGAGCACTTTCTCACGCGGCCTGGAACACTTTTCGGAGCACTTCCGCGCCGGTGGCTGGCGGAAATATCCCAAGATATCGATTAAGAATTACGCGCATTCGTGCTGCTTCGTGCACTGGAACCCCATTTGCAAGCGTTCACCCAAGAGGTTATTGCGCTTCATGCTGAGAAAATTCTTCCCATTATTGCCAGGTCTTTCATTGCTGGCGCTGTTCAGCGCTTTATTGCCGGCCCAGTCGATCACGACGGGCACTATTACCGGGACAGTAACAGACCCCGCCGGCGCAGCGGTTCCCAATGCGGCCGTGACCTTGACCAATACCGGCACGAACGCGTCGCAGAAGACAACGACAAGCGGCGCAGGAACATACAGGTTTGAATTTCTGCCGCCGGGCGTCTACACAGTCAACGTTATGGCGACAAATTTCCGTACACAGGAGCAGCGCGGCCTGGTCGTCACGGCTGGCCAGCCCACGGCCGCCAACGTCCAGCTCACGCTCGCGACTGAGGCGCAGACGGTGAATGTCGTGGAAACGACCTCGGCGCTGCAGACGGAAAACGCCGACGTGGGGACGAATTTCAGCCGGGAGATGGTCGAGAACCTCCCCAATCCCGGAGGCGACATCACTTACATCGCGCAAACAGCCCCCGGAGTAGTGATGAATACACAGGCGGGCTATGGCAATTTCGTGGCCGGTGGAATGCCTGGCACATCGAATCTGTTCACGATTAACGGACAGAATTCCAACGATCCATTTTTTGGAATAAATAACAGCGGCGCCTCCAATTTATTGTTGGGGTCGAACGATATCAGCGAAGCCAACGTGATCCCGAACGCCTATTCAGGACAATATGGCCAGTACGCCGGCTCGCAGATTACGTACATCACCAAGTCAGGCACGAATCAGTTCCACGGCAATGCGATCTACATGTGGAACGGCCGCAAGCTGAACGCCAATCAGTTCTTCAGCAATCAGGCAGGACAGCCGACGCCGTTCAACAATTTCAATCAATGGGCGGCGGGAATGCAGGGGCCCATCTGGAAGAACCGGACGTTCTTCGACGTAGATTACGAAGGGCTGCGAAACGTCCTGCCCACTGCCAGCGCGCTGACGCTGGTGCCCAGCCCGCAATTCCAGTCGGCGACGCTGGCCAATCTGGCGGCGACGGGAAAAGCCTCGGAAGTCCCGTTTTACAACCAGATTTTCAGCATCTACAACAACGCGCCCGGTGTCGGATCCGCGATCCCCGTGCCGCAGAACGGCGGCTGCCAGGGCTTTACCGGCCTCCCCGCAGGCGTGCCCTGCGCGCTCGAATTCCGCACAACGCCTCCGAATACGAACAAGGAATACCAGTGGTCGGCGCGCGTCGATCACAATTTCAGCGACAAGGACCGGGGGTACATCCGGGTGCTGCGGGACAACGGATTCCAGCCGACCTTCACCAGTCCTTTTGGCCCCACGTTCAATGAACAGAGCAACCAGCCCGAAATGTCGGGACAGGTCTCGGAGGTCCACACCTTCGGACCGAACACGGTGAACAACTTCAGCGGCTCCGCGTTCTTCTATGGCGCCGTATTCGTTCCGTCGGACCCGAGCGGCGCGCTGGCCGCATTGCCCACCTTTGTCGGTTTCTCAGGAACGCCGTTCACGGCCGTAGGCGCGTTCGGCGAACCGCCGTTTCCTCCGGGCTTCTTCTTCCCGCAGGGGCGGCGCACGTTCCAATATCAGATCCTGGACGACTTCTCGCATGTCGTCGGCCGGCACACGTTCCGTGCAGGCTTCAGCTGGCTGCATGACAACATCACCGATCTCGATTTCGAAGCCATCGGCGGGCCGATTCACGGAGCCATTAACACCACGCTGACGGATTTCTTCAACGGCGGCGGGCCGAGCACATCGCTCAATCAGGCGTTTCCCTCATCGCCGCAGCAATATCTGCGGTTCAACACGTTCGGCGGTTATATCGCGGATGACTGGAAAGTGACGGACCGGCTCACGGTCTCTCTGAACCTGCGCATCGAAAACTATGCAAATCCCACCTGCGAAGGCAACTGCTTCTCGCGTCTGACCACGACGTTCACCAACGCACCCAACCCGAATGCGGTGAACGTTCCGTATAACCAGTTCATCATTCCCAATCAGAAGAATGCCTACCCGGACACCCAAAGCGTAGTCTGGGAGCCGAGGATCGGAATCGCGTGGAAGCCTTCGGCGAGCGGCAGGACGGTGATCCGGACGGGCGCGGGTATTTTCGCCGACGAATTGCCAGGCGGCCTGGCGGAAAATGCGGCGTTCAATTCTCCGGGGTTCAACTCATTCACGATCGGCAACGGCGCCCTGGCGCCCGGAGTTCCCGGGAGCCTCTTCACGACTGCCTCGCAGGCCAACCAGGCTCTCATCTCGCAGTTCAATTCGGGCGGAAGCTTCAATTCCATCTCGCAGACGGTTCCCGGCTTCGCGGCCCCCAGTTTCTTTTCTTTCCCCCAAAAGTTCTATCAGCCGACTTATTACAAATGGAATTTCGAGCTGCAGCAGGAACTGGCGTCGAACCTGATCCTGAGCGTGAACTACTCGGGGATGCACGGCAGCCACATCCCGTTTTCCAACCAGGGAATCAACGCCTATTGCCCGCCGGACGTCTGCGTCGACGGCTTCGCAGGACTGCCGACCGCCGCGCCGAATGCGGCCCTGGGCACCGTCTATCAGTACCTCTCGGCCGGGAATGCGAACTATAACGGCGTCACCGTGAGCCTGCAGCGGCGCTTCCGGGCAGGGCTCACTTTCAACGTGAACTATACCTGGAGCCATGCGCTCGATGATGTTTCGAACGGCGGAGTCGAGAATCTGCCCTTCGGAATTCTCGATACCAACCCCAGCATTACAACGCCCCAGAATCCGTCGAACGTGCACAGCAATTACGGGAATGCGGATTACGACGTGCGGCACTATTTCAGCGCGAATTTCGTGCTGACCGACATGTTCCGCCATGCGGGATTCCACTGGGGGCCCAACCGGATCTTCGGCGGCTGGACGCTGTCGAGCAACTGGTTCCTGCGCAGCGGCCTGCCGTTCACGATCATCGACACCAGCGCCGGGGCGGCTCTGGCTGGCTTCAACTACGCCTCGACGATCTTCGCCTCACCGGCCGGATTCCTCTCGCCGGATTGTGGCGCCCGCTCGGTGGATACCCCGTGCCTGACCCCTTCACAGTTCGGGCCGGCGGCCAACGGGACTCCCACGGGATTCGGGACCATCGGCAGAAATTCGTTGTTCGGTCCCCATTTCTTCAATGCGGATATCGGGCTGATGAAGGATGTGGCGATCACCGAGCGCGTGATGTTCTCGTTCGGCGCACACGCTTACAACGTCTTCAACCACCCCAATTTCGATCAGCCGGTGGCGGATATTTCCAATCCGCAATTCGGTTTGAATATCGGGCAGGTGGGTCCGCCGACCAGCCTGCTGGGATCGTTTGTCGGAGCGGGAAGCTCGCCACGATTCCTCGAAATCAGAGGGATCGTGCGATTCTGAACCTCTCTCTATCGCAACAGCAAAAGGCCGTCAGATCCGTCTGACGGCTTTTTTGCTGTCAGGAGATCAATTCTGCCCGGCGTGGGCTTTCGCGGTGCGGGCCTGCAGATCGCGGAGAACAGTCAGTTCCTGCGCGGTCGGCCGGGGTGTCGTCGCGACCGTATCCGCAACCTTCAAAGGCCACCCCGTCGCAGCAACGACGCTCTCCACAGTGACGCCCGGGTGGATACTTGTCAGCGTCAGTTCCTTCGTGACCGGATCGGGCGTCAGGACTCCGAGGTCGGTAATCACCGCAGTGGGCCCCTTGCCTGGAAACCGCATCCGGGAGCGGCTGTCGCCTCCCTCCATATGTCCGCCCGAGGTCTGGAAATCCAGCTTCTCGACGAATGCACGCTTGTTGTGCCGCAACGTGATCAGCACCTCTCCACAGTTCGCCGCTATGGCCGGAGCGCCACCGGCGCCGGGAAGCCGCGTCCTCGGGTTGTCATAGTCCCCGATCACTGTCGAGTTGATATTGGCGAAGCGGTCAATCTGAGCGGCGCCCAGAAAACCGAGGTCGATACGTCCGCCCTGCAGCCAGTACGTAAAGATCTCGACGATTGAAACCACAGTGTCGGCAGTCTCGGAAAGCTCGCCGTCGCCGATCGAAAGCGGCAGCACGTTCGGCTTCGTGCCGATGCAGCCGGATTCGTAGATCAGAACGGTATCGGGCGCGTGGGTCAGCCGCGCCAGGTTTGCCGCAGCGCTGGGGAGCCCGATTCCCACGAAACACGAGGCTCCGTTGCGCAGCAGGCGCGACGCGGCGATCGTCATCATTTCATCGGCTGTATATTCCAGCGTTTCAGACATGCGCCACCGCCCCTTCGATGCTCTTTTTAAAGCCGGCGAAGTCCTTCGTCGCCATCACGTGCTCATCGATCCACTTGAGAAACGTCTCGCGCTCCTTCGAGATTCCGTCCCACTGTTTGTAGAAGGCATTGTTGCGGGCGTAATACCCCTGCGCATAGGAAGGAAATGCGCCGCCTTTCACCTCGCTCACGGCTCCAACCACCCACCACGGCAGAATCACGGAATTCGGGGGAGCGTTCAGGTCGTCCACAATCTCTTCGACCGTGACGATGGAGCGCTTCGCCGCCATCACTGCTTCCTTCTGCGCGCCCACGACGCCCCACATCAGCACGTTCCCCTTGCGGTCGGCCTTCTGGGCATGGATCACGGTCACATCGGGACGAAGCGCGGGCACGGCGGCCAGCCTTTCTCCGGTGAACGGGCACTCGATGAAGCGGATATTCAGATTGTGCTTCGGCAGGTCGGTTCCCACATAACCGCGCAGCACGCCGAACGGCAGGTGCGAAGCCCCCGCCGCGTAAGCAGCCGCCATCCCGGCATGCTCGTGCTCCTCGATTGCAATGGGATTCGGCCACTGCTTTTCGATGGCGTCCCGCAGACGGTGGAGCGACCCAACGCCGGGATTGCCGCCCCACGAGAAAACGATCTTCGCCACGCATCCGGCGCCGATGAGCTGATCGTAAATCACGTCCGGAGTCATGCGGACCACAGTGAGGCCGCGCCGCTTCTGGCGGATGATCTCATGTCCGGCGGCGAAAGGAATCAGATGGGTGAACCCTTCGAGCGCGACGGTATCGCCATCGCGCACGAACTCCGCAACGGCATCTTTAAGCTGCAAAATCGCTGCCAATATGATTTCCTCGGAAGCCTCAATTCTATCAGCGCAGGCCTGGAGAGTCGCAAATGGATCTACCTTCCGAGGAGTCCGAAACCCCGTGGGCCGTACCCGAATTCCCGTGCCGCCGCTTCCGCGGCCACGGCCATGCGCGCGAGAACGCGGCGCTGAAAAGCAGGCTCGAGCCAGTCGTTCCAGCCGCGCCGGGCGCAAATGGATCTTGCCGCCTCGCGCGTTGTGGCTCCGGGACGTTTGACGGCGCGAACGTGCAGCGGATCGGCAACCAGCGGCCCGCGCGACAGACGAATGGCGGTTTCGACCACTGCCTCGGGATCGCAGGGGAGAATCGGGGCAACGGCCACGGAGGTTTCGAGTCCGGCGTTCTGCAGCGCCTCGACAACCCGCCAGCGCCCTTCGATCGGAGCGCAATGCGGCTCGAAGATCCGGCGCACCTCTTCGCGGTCCGTGGGGATG
>CAZXCO010000135.1:0-2009 GCA_964639095.1 uncultured Solibacteraceae bacterium | reverse complement strand
ACAAAGCTGTTGAAATATTCGTCACTTTCGGAGATTCTGCTGGAAACCGCAGACCCTCTCACGATACAACAATGACACGGATTGGCTGGCGCGTGATTCCGGCGGCGATCTTGGGGGAGACGGCCGCAGCGGGGTTGCGCGCGCAGTCGTCTGGCTCTACTTGCTGCACTTGCCGCCGGGGCAGCGGTTGTTCTCTTCGCAGACGTACTCGAAAATTCCCATCTCGTCCCAGTCCGGGCGTAGTGTCATTGTGAAATCTTCCGACCACGCCGCCGTGAAAATTTTCGGATCGTCGATCGTCAGCCGGTATGACAGAGTCTTTGGATCTTTCCAGCTGATGTGTTCCACCGTGCGCAGTGCGTCGCTGTGCATCCGGTACTCGTTGGGGTTCTTATAGAAGTAATCGTCCAGGGACCACCGCTTGAAATTGGTGGTCTCGACGACGAGCGTGTCGCCCTCCCAGTGTCCAACCGGATCTCCGTAATAGCTGGGTTCCAGTCCCTTGCGGTGCGGACGCCCGTCGAGCGGGATCAGGCGAGTCATCCGCTGGAATTCGTGCGCCATCACAAGGAAGGTTTTGTTCTGAACAAACCGCACCGCATTTGCGGAAAGCATGCCGGACGGGAAGCCGGCCGGAAGGCAGAAATCGCGCGGCTCGTCGTGCCGTGGATCGCCTGTGCGCGGCTCGAGAAACGGCTCGCCGCCCGGTTTGAACGGAGCGAACTTGTTCCGGTCGAAAATTGTCGCCGATCCGCCGGCGCGCTCGCCCGATATCGCCTTCGGCCATTCGTAAATACCGCTGAAGTCCGGTTTCCCATCCACCGTGCGTGGCGGGAACTTCGAATCCTGCGCAACCAGAGTCGCCGCCAGCGCCAGCCCCGCAACCAGCATGACCTTTTGCATAAAAGATCTACTTCCCGCCGTCCGGCAGCTTGTCTTCGGCGCTGGCCGTAAAGACGCTGCGGCCGTCTTCAAAGGTCACTTTGCCGCCTGAACCGTTGTTCGAGCCGTCCTTGGCATGGAAACCTTCCACGACCACGACCATGCCAGGTTGAATCCTGTCGCGGGTGATCCCGCGCCGCATCAACTGGCCCGGCGCTCCACCTGAAAATCCCCAGTTGGTGACCTTGCCGTTTTCGCCTTTCACATCGACGTAGAACCAGATGTGCGGATTCTGCCACTCCACGCGGGTCACGACACCCGTGACTTTCACCGGTTTTGTTGCATCGTATTCTGCCGAAAAGGAATGGTGGGCCATCAGAGGCACGGCGGCCAATACAACAGTGGCGGCTAAAGCGATCCAGCGGGCTGTCATAGAGAAACCTTGGGCCGCAGGATACCGCGCCCGCATTTTCCTGTCAATCGATTCCGGTCCGGCTCGGGAACCCGGGCTATTTCTTCGTGATCGGTCCGGCTTCGAAGCGCCCCGGAGCCGTGGTCTTCGACGGACCCATGCCGACGATCATCAGGACGCATCCTTCATCTTTCGCGCCGTCATAGTGCAATTCATTCGGGACATCCACCACGTAAGTTCCGGCAGGCAGGGGCTTCGTGCTGTCGGGGTCGAATTTGGCTCCGGTCCCAACCCACCACGTGCCGGAGACGACGCGGATATAACGGGCTTTGTCGTGGCTGTGCGGGCGGCTCATGTTATTCGGATGCCAGCGCAGCAATTGAATGTAGATGCCGGGCTTCGACATATCGCCCTGCAACATCACCGAGTCGGTTATGGGCCCCTTCTTCCACTGCAGGTTCTCGGGCAGGGTATAGATCACCGCCTTCGGGTCCGGTTCAGCCGCATTTGCAGCCAGCACCGGAAGCATCGCCGCCGCGATCATGACGGCAGAAAGAGTGCGAGCCGATTTCATGCAGCCATTCTATTCGAGCCAGGTTTCTGCTCCTCCCGGAATCCTTTGGATTCCCGCGAACTATCAGGGATCGGTAATCCGGTGAAGAAATGATGAAGGCTCCGCCGAGTCAGCCGATTCGTTCCGGCGAACCATTGTGTC
>CAZXCO010000134.1:0-6192 GCA_964639095.1 uncultured Solibacteraceae bacterium | reverse complement strand
TGTGGGTACTGAACGCCTCCTACGGGGTGCTCGACTACATTCTCAAGCCATTCCGGCTGAGCGCGATTTTGCCCGTGCTCACGCGCTCGCTCGCCGTGCGGCGGGTGCGCACGGAAAATCTCGAACTGCACCAGGCCGTCGGGATGTACGAGTTGAGCAAGGCGGTCGGGCTGGCGCTGGACGCTGAAACGGTGGTCCAGAAGGTGGCGGATACAGCGGCCGCGCAGAACGGAGTGCGCGCGGTATCGGTGCTGCTGCGGGCAGGAAAGGACGGCCACGAACTGCACGTGGCCGCCGCGCGCGGAGCGAATGCGGAAGAAATCCGGGGGAAGCGGGTCAGCTTTGACGATGCTTTGTCCCGATGGCTGGCGCAGAGCGTCGGGCCGGAACAGCCGCCTCCGGAACAGCAACAGGATGTGACATGCCCGCCGGCGGCGCCCTTGCCGGGCATCCCCGGCAACGTGTCGGTCGCCATGATGGCCGGAGGAAACCTGGTCGGTCTCCTCCATTTCTGTTTCGAGCCCGGCCGGCGCCCCATCTCGACAGGCCGGATCAAAGCCCTTAACATTCTCGCGGGCGCCGCCGCATCCGCCATCGAGGCCGCGTCACTCGTGGAAAAAGTCCGGGCGGCAGACAAGCAGTACCGGCGTCTGGCCGAAAACGCGGCCGACGTGATCTTTCGTTTCGATTTGCGTCCTTCGCCGCGAATCGCCTAGGTGAACGAGGCGGTTCGCGCGGCGGCGGGTTATGCCCCGGAGGAATACTACGCGGATCCAGGTCTGATTTTCCGCATCGTGCATCCGGACGACCGCGCGCTGATGGAAACGATCCTGCATGGCGGGCATCCCAGCGGCAGCACCGCCGGAATCCGCTGTATACACCGGAACGGAAGCCTGGTCTGGCTGGAGCAGCGCGCGATGCATGTACGGGACGACGGCGGGCGGCTCATTGCGATTGAGGCGATCGCGCGCGACGTGACCGATCGCAAGCTGCTCGAAGAGCGCCTGCGCGAGGGAACGCTGGCGCTTCGGCAGTCTCTGGCGGAGAAGACGGCGCTTCTGCAGGAGGTTCACCACCGGGTCAACAACAATCTGCAACTCATCTGCAGCCTGCTCTCGATGCAGATCCAGTGCGCCGGTTCGGATTCCTTTTCCGCGCCCCTGAGCGCGGCGCATTCGCGGGTTCTCTCGATGTCGCTCATCCACGAGCAGATCTACCGCTCGGAAGCGCTGGCGGATCTCAATTTCGGCGAATACATCGAGGTGCTCGCCGAGCGGCTGTTCAGCATCCGCTGCACCGATCGCGCCCGGATCCGGCTGGAACTGAGCGTCGATCCGGTTCGCCTCAGCGTGGATCAGGCAATCCCCTGCGGGCTGATTCTCAACGAACTCATCTCAAACGCTCTAAGACACGGTTTTCGCGATGACCGCGAGGGCACGGTCCGGATCTCGCTCCGACAGGCCGAAGGCCGATATACGGAAATCACGGTTGCCGACGACGGCGCGGGGCTGCCGGCGGATTTTCAACCGGAACGGAGCCAGTCACTCGGCATGCAGGTAGTGCGCACTCTGATCCGGCAGCTCGGAGCCGATTTTTCCGTGACGGGGGAACCCGGCGCGACGTTCCGGTTCGGCTGGAAGCCCCAGGGATAATCACCGGCCAGCGGGAAGAGTAAAGAGGAAAAGAGCGCCCTCCGTCGCCGCGGGATCGAGCCAGATGCGGCCCCCATGGTACGAGACGATTTTGCGGCAAATCGCGAGACCCATTCCGGTTCCCGGATTGTCCCGCCCGTGCAGTCGTTTGAAAATACCGAACACGCGCTCCGCATACTGGCCTTCGATTCCGATGCCGTTGTCCGCCACCGAAAAGAGCCAGTCCGAACCCGTGGAAGCGGCGGAGATCGACACTCGCGGGGTGCGATCGGGATGCCGGTACTTGATCGAATTCCCGACGAGATTCTGGAACAGCCGGCTCAACTGGGCCATGTCGCCGGTCACTGCCGGTAAAGCGGACCGCTCAATCGCCGCGCCGCTTTCCGAAATGCGGGCCTCGAGATTCGCCAGTGCCAGGTCGAGCGCGGCATCGCAACTGACGAGCTCGAGTTCGGGGGCGCATCTGGCGTCGAAACTGGAAAACTCGAGCAGGTCGCGGATCAACTGCTCCATTCGCGAAGCGTTATCCACGATGAAGTGGATGAACGTACGGCCCTGGTCGTCGAGAATCGCCTGATAATGATCCCGGAGCGCCTGCGTGTAAAGCGAAACCGTGCGCAGCGGTTCCTGCAGATCGTGAGAGGCGACGTAGGCGAACTGGGCCAGTTCGTCGTTCGAGCGCACAAGCGCTTCCGTGCGTTCGCGGACTCGCTCCTCCAGATGGGCGTTGAGTTGTTCGAGATGTGCATTCAGGCTGCGTACCTGCTCTTCCGCAGCCGTGCGCTCGGCCTCGATGCGCCTGCGGACGGAAATGTCGCGAACGGCCGTCGTGATCAGAAGCTCGCCTTCCACCTGCAGAGGGCTGCGGCTGATTTCCACGGGGAAGCTCCTTCCGTCGCGCCGAACGCCATCCAGCTCGAGAGGGGGGCCCGCCTGCTGGAAGGCTCCTTCGGTCAGCGGTTCATCGGGCGGCACCGGAGCGGCGCTGGCCCATGCCGGCACCAGCACGCGGATATGGCGGCCGATGAGTTCGTCGCGCGAATAGCCGAACAGCCGCTCGGTGCAGGAATTCACCAGCCCGATCTCTCCGGCCGCATGGCAGATGATCATGGCGTCCGGGGCCGCTTCGAGAAGCGACCGGAACTGCTGTTCGGCCTTCTGCAGCGTGGCGGCCTGTTCCCGCAGCGCGGCGGCCTGGCGTTCGAGCAGTTCCGCCTTGCGGCTCAATTCCACGAATACCGAGACTTTGCTGCGCAGCACTTCCGGAACGATCGGCTTGAAGAGGAAATCCACCGCGCCCAGATCGTAGCCGCGAAAAAGGTGCTCGTCGCTCTTGTATCCGGTCAGGAAGAGAATCGGCGTGTTGCGCGACTTCGGCCGGCTCCGGATCAGCTCTGCCGTCTCGAAGCCGTCCATGCCCGGCATCTTGACATCGAGCAGGATCGCGCCGAAGTCGTCTTCAAGGAGGTAGCGGAGCGCCTCGCGTCCGGAATGCGCGAGCACCAGCTCTTCATCCAGCGATTCGAGCACGGCTTCCAGCGAGACCAGATTCTCGGGAGTGTCATCGACCAGTAGAATCCTGACTTTCCTGCGGTTCTCGGAAGCCGGCGCAGCAGATGAGCTCATGATTTTTCTACGCGACTGTCTTCACGCTCCGGAAGGCGCGGCCTCGCGGCAGACAAAAATATGCGAGCCGGCCCGGCGGGCATTTCTTTATTGTCGACCCTGTCCGTCAGCGCACCCCGCCATTCGTGGCCGCGGGTTGCGGGGGAGTGGACATCTGGCGCCCACGGGCGATCCACACGCGCAGCACCGAAAACAACTGGTCGAGATCGACGGGCTTGGTGACATAGTCCGAGGCGCCCGCCTGCAGGCACTTTTCGCGATCTCCCTTCATTGCTTTTGCAGTGAGTGCGATGATCGGAAGCGAACGGAACTCACCCCAGCGGCGCACCGCGCGCGTGGTCTCGTATCCATCCATGCCGGGCATCATGACGTCCATGAGGACGGCATCCACGTCCTTCGCTTTCCGCAGAATTTCGATGCCGGCGCGCCCGTTCTCCGCGTGCAGCACCTGCAGTCCGTGCTGCTCGAGCACGCTGGTGAGAGCAAAGATATTCCGAAGATCGTCGTCGATCACCAGAACCTTCTTGCCAGCCAGCCGCTCGTCTCTTTCGCGAACGCCGGCAACGATGGAGCGCTGGAGTTCCGAAAGCGCACTTTCGTGCCGATGCAGCAGAAGCACGGTCCTGTCCAGCAGTTCCTCGGGAGAGCCGGCCTGCAGCACAATCCCGCCGCGCTCGAGCTGCCGGATCGCAGCGGCTTCTTCTTCCGTACCGGAGGCCCTGCCGTAAAGAATGACGGGAGGCGGATCGGACGGGCTGCGCGACTGGATTTCCGCAATCAGCGCCGTCCCGGGCATGTCGGAGAGACGGAAATCGGCGACGACGCCGTGAATCTGGCGCTGCGCGACGGTGGTCAGCGCCTCCGCCGCAGTCGCGCAGTGCAGGACCTCGAGATCCTGACCCGCGAGAAGTTGTTCGACATTCCGGCGGCGCCTCTCATCGCCGCTGACCAGCACCAGAGTCCGGATTCCCTGCCGGACGGATCGCTCAATTCGCGAAAAGGCTGTTTGCAGAGACTCCCGCGCAACCGACTTTTCAAGGTAAGTCATGGCCCCCAGCGCAAGGCCAATCCGCCGGTTCTCGTCGCCGGAGATGATGTGCACCGGAATGTGCCGGGTCGCCGGATCGTGCTTCAACCGGTCGAGGACCGTCCAGCCGGCTACATCCGGGAGATTGATATCGAGGGTGATAGCGCCGGGCTGAAACTGATGGACGAGGGATAGCGCCGTGCTGCCGCGCAGGGCCACCAGACCCTTGAGCCCTTTCTCGTGCGCGAGATCGAGAAGAATCCGGGCGAACGTAAGATCGTCCTCGACGATGAGGATGACGGGATCTCCCTCCCGGATGAAATTCCGGTCGTCATCGACCATCAGCTCTTCCGCGACATTCGGCGGCGGTCCCTCCAGAATCATGTCGAAATCGGACCCGCCTTCCGGCTGCGCTCCACTCTGTGGTCGGCTGCGCGTAAACACGTCGGGCAAGAGGTCATTTTCCGCGGCATCCTGGAAGTCCGATCCGGAGGGCTGCGGAAGGGCGGTGTAGGCCTGCGGCAGATAGAGCGTGAACGTGCTGCCTGCGCCGGGAGTGCTCTGCAGCCGGATTTCTCCGCCCAGCAGACCCGCCAGTTCGCGGCTGATGGAGAGGCCCAGACCGGTCCCTCCGTATTTCCGGCTCGTTGTGCCATCGGCCTGCTGGAAAGCTTCGAAAATGATCCGCTGCTTGTCTTGCGGAATGCCGATTCCGGTATCGGTGACGGAAAACGCGATCACGCCTCCGGTCCTGCCCAGCACGGGGTGGCCCGCGCTCCACCCGCCCGAAGCGGGGCCGATGTGCAGCCGCACAAAGCCGCGCTCGGTGAACTTGAGGGCATTGGAAAGCAGATTCTTGAGGACCTGCTGGAGCCGCTTCGCGTCCGTGTGAATGATGTCGAGCGGCAGGCTTCTGTCGATCTCGACAGCGAATTCCAGGCTCTTCCCGTCCGCGACATGACGGAACGTTCTCAGGCAGTAGTCCCGCAGATCGGTGAACCGGACGCTTCCGATCTCGACATCCATTTTTCCGGATTCGATCTTGGAGAGATCCAGAATGTCGTTGATGAGCGCCAGCAGATCGGTCCCCGAGCTGTGGATGGTCTCGGCATACCGGACCTGCTTCGGCAGCAGGGTCCTCTCCGCGTTTTCCGCCAGCATCCGTGCCAGGATCAGCAGGTTGTTGAGCGGCGTGCGCAGCTCGTGGCTCATGTTGGCGAGAAACTCGCTCTTGTACTTCGAGGTGAGCGCAAGCTGTTCGGCCTTTTCTTCCAGCGCGGCCTTGGCCTGCTCCACTTCACGGTTCTTGGTTTCGACCTCTGTCTTCTGCTCCGCGAGCAACTGAGCCTTCTCTTCCAGTTGCGCGTTCGTATTCTGCAGTTGCTGGGCCAGCGCCTGGCTCTGCTTGAGCAGTTCTTCAGTACGCATGGTGGCGGCGATGGTGTTCAGCACGATCCCGAGGCTCTGTGTGATCTGGTCCAGAAATGCGAGATGGATTTCGCTGAACTGCTGGAAGGACGCAAGCTCGATCACCGCTTTCGCTTCGCCTTCAAAGAGAACGGGCAGAACAACGATACTTGCGGGGGTGGCTCGCCCCAGACTGGAAGTAATGCGGATGTAATCCTCGGGAACGCTTTTCACCAGGATGCGCTGTTTCTCCTGCGCGCACTGGCCGATCAGGCCCTGACCCATCCTGAATGATGGAGGCATGGCGCCGCCGTAGTTATACGCGTAGCCGGCGAGCATCTTCAAAGCCGAATCCTCGTCGGTGAAATCGGCGAGATAGAAAGTGCCGTGCTGCACGTTGAGCAGGCGCGCCAGTTCGGAGAGCAGAAGCTTCGAAACCGTCTCGAGATCCCGCTGCCCCTGCAGCATGCCGGTGAAACG
>CAZXCO010000133.1:0-7008 GCA_964639095.1 uncultured Solibacteraceae bacterium | reverse complement strand
CTGCTCCCGAAGCCGGCGTTGTGGGCGCCAAACTCAAGCGCACAGCCCGCCACTCGGGCCGGCGTTGTGGGCGCCAAACTCAAGCGCACAGCCCGCCACTCGGGCCGGCATTGTGCGCGTCAAACTCAGGCGCACAGCCCGCCACTCGGGCCGGCATTGTGCGCGTCAAACTCAGGCGCACAGCCCGCCACTCGGGCGGGCGTTGTGCGCGTCAAACAATGGAGCCGTTGACCAGGATTGAACTGGTGACCTCGTCCTTACCAAGGACGCGCTCTACCAACTGAGCTACAACGGCTTGAAAACTGGTGGACAGGGGAGGATTCGAACCTCCGTAGCTCGCAAGGAGCGACAGATTTACAGTCTGTTGCCATTAGCCGCTCGGCCACCTGTCCGAAACTCTATTCTCTAAAGCTTAGCCATTTTTGAGGTGACGTCAAAACGGCCGATGTGTTTATCGTGCGCTAACCGCAGCTTTTTGTATGCGGAAGCCCACTGAACTATCCTACACTACCGGCCCTTTTCGGCGCACGCTCCTGTATTCACGAATCCTGCGCCCATAATGTACGAAGCGATGAAACTGTTCCTCCCGGCCCAGCCACTTCGATAAGGAGGTCTTCGATGCCCGATATTCAGATAACGGACCAGCTCGACAAGCCCGTCGAACCCGTCCCGATCGACTGGACGCACCCGTCTTCCCTGCTGAACCGCCTCAAAACCGAAGCGCTGCATCTGGCGGTTCTTCCCGACTTCCTCGACCGGAAGGATCTGATTCTGACGAAGGCGGCGACCAGCCCGATCCGGTTCGAGGCCAGAGCCGGCCACCAGTTCCAGCTTGGCAACACGAAGCCGGAAATCACCGTCGCGCCCGCAGCCCATATCTCGATCTCCGCCAATACCACCGCCGGATCGGATCTCTTCGACGGCGACCCGTTCCACCAGCCGGCAACGGTCCCCGCCCACACGGGATATGTCGGGATCTCGTTCGAAGGAACGATAGATGTCGGGCTCACCAGCTCCGAAGCCGATCTCACATTCGGATTCGATAAAGCCGCCACTGTGGGCCTCGAACACCGCAAAGCCTTCCCTCTCGGAAGCGACGAACCGGCGCTGGGGAGTGCGCTCGCCCGCACCCTCGCCGCCTTCGTCATTCCGGCCGGCATCTCCGATTTCGACCGCCTCGCGATCAACGATATCGCCTCCGTCTCGGGGCAGCGCGCCCTCACTTTTTCCGGGAGCGTCAGTGTATCGGCGGCGCCCAATCCGCTCGCCTCGGTTCATTTGCCTTTGGGCCTCCCCGGCTTCTCTGTTCAGGCAGCCGCAATTGCGGATGTCTCCGCGAGCTTCACAATCAGCGGTTCCGGGCAACTGCGCGTCCGGCGTCAGGATGACGCCACCATCGAGCTCAGTTTTCTGCGGGAACACGGTTCGGCGCTGAACGCCGGGCTCTCCGCCTCAGCGGGCGTAACCGCCGCGCTCGGCAGCACCGATTGGCTTCCGAAAGTTCTGGGCGCGATCACGGGCCACGGCCACACCGGCGACGCGAACCCTCTGGCGGACCTCCCGCCGTCCGACGCCGAAGCCTTCAACGCCGCTCTCCAGCAGGGGCTCGATCACAGTCTCAAGGCCCGCATCGAAGAATCCCTCTCGGCCTCGCGGGACGATCAGGCCGCTTTCCAATACGAAATTCAGCCCGCGCACCTCAGCCCCGACGCGGCCGCCGCCGTGCAGGTGGCGCTCCGGGGCGACCTGCGAGCGCTCACGGAAATGGAGAACAATGCGCACCCGGACGGCACACTCGCGCCGGGCCTGAAGATGCTCAACAGCCTTCTCACCGAAGTACGCCGGCGCCGCGCCGCCTTCAAACTCAATCTCATCGGCGCGCTGAATTTCCTCAGCGCGGCCGAGTTCGTGCGCAACAGCGAAGTCCTGACCGACGGCGTCAGCGGCGAGGTCACAATCCGCGAAACCGTGAGCGGGGAGCGAATCTCGGCGCTACTCGAACCCGCACGCAGCGAAGCGCTCCGCAAGGCAATGTTCGACGCGGTCCTGGTGACGACAACCTACCGCGCCGGCCGCGCCATCGCCTTGCCCACTCTGCAGTGCGAGCACACTCACTTTGCGACGCGCCAAAACACGGACGCGAAGACACTCAGCGACTATCTCCACTGGTTTGGCGCGCTCAACCTGCTGTCTGAAGAGGATGCGGCCGCAACCCTGAAAGCGTTCATGCCCGGCGGACCTTCCTCCTGCGTCCTCCACACTGCGTTCGGCGATCGCGAATCCACTGCCCTGTTCCTCGACGGCAACACGCCGAGGCCGCGGAGCTGGTATCTCGAACTGGGCCGGAGGGCGCTCCGGGCGATGCTCGATGTTGAGCATCAGCCGAACGATCGCCTGCGCTACCGGATCCTCGACGACGCGCTCTGGTCCAGGGCTCTGGACATCGGCGCCAATGTGAATCTCGGGCCACTCCTGGGGCTCAGTACGGCGGACGAGCGTGTCACGTATCTCGTCGGCGATCTTTTCATCATCACTGGCTGGGCAGACGCAATGACCACCGTAGCGGAACTGGTGCACGATATCCGGAATTTTGTCGGCAGCGCCGAACCCGCCGCGTTGCTGGAGAATGATGCTTTCCGGAAGAAGCGCGATACCCTGCAGCGGAAGCTTTCCGCCGTGGTCCAGGCAAGCAAAACGCGATTCGACACGCCGTGGGGTATGGTTTCGCTTTTCCTCGCTGCCGGCTCGCCGCCCACCGCATGGGGCAAGGCGGTCGCGCGGGGCCTTGCCATCGAGCGGCACAGTTCGCCCGCAATCGCCGCCGCGCAGCCGTAGAAATCGCCGCGGTCAGAGTTCGATCCGCGTCCCCAGCACCTTCAGAAACTGCGCCATCCAGGCCGGATGCGCGGGCCACGCGGGAGCGGTCACCAGGCTCCCGCAGGTGTGCGCCTGATCCATCGCGATCTCCACCCATGTGCCGCCCGCGGCCGTGACGTCCGGCCCCACGGCGGGATAACAACTGCAGGATTTCCCCTTCAGCACGCCCGCGGCCGCAAGCAACTGCGCCGCGTGGCAGATTGCCGCGATCGGCTTGTCTGCCTCCGAAAAGTGCCGGACCATTTCCAGCACTCTCTTGTCCAGCCGGAGGTATTCGGGCGCGCGTCCGCCGGGGATCACCAGCCCGTCATAATCCCGCGCACGCACATCGTCGAAGCTGGCGTTCAGAGTGAAGTTGTGGCCGCGTTTCTCGCTGTAGGTCTGGTCGCCTTCGAAATCGTGAATCGCGGTCCGCACCACGTCCCCCGCCCGCTTGTTCGGACAGACCGCATGGACCGTATGCCCGACCATCAGCAGCGCCTGAAACGGCGCCATCGTTTCGTAGTCTTCGGCGTAATCGCCGACAATCATCAGAAGTTTCTTTGCAGCCATCGGAACACTCTCCTACACTCCCGCCGCGCGCTCAGCCTGCGCCAGATGCCGGTGCTGGTGGGCGTTGGTCACCTGAAAGCTCGACCACAGACTGTACTGGATGAGTGAAGAAACCGGCGAATGCACGCGGATGCGGTCGAGCGGCAGCCCGTCGGCCTTTGCCAGGAATTCGAGCAGCCGGTCCTGAGACTCCAGAAATCTCTCCAGCTCGCCGCCGGGTGCAGGCGGCCGCAGATCCGCCGGAGCCTTGCTGCGAAAGCGAGGCGGCGGTTCGAGCGCCCAGATGAAAAGGCGGCCGAACAGGTCGGTCCGGAACCGGCGATCCCCGTCGAGTGCCGGCCGCGCGCCCGCGAGCGCTTCCCGCCAGGCCGGAGAAAAGGCGTCCGTCGTAAGCGCCAGATGCGCGAGGCACTCCGCCGCAGACCATCCCTGGGGGCTTGGCCGCGCCGCCATGCGCGCCTCTCCCGCCTTCGCCGCAAGGTTCCGGGCGCGATCCGCATTTTGCCGGAAATTTGACTGTAATTCCGCAAGTTGAGCGTTCATTTTCTCTATGCCGTATAGGCCCTCAATACAAAGTACACGACAACTCCGGTAACGGAAACATATAACCAGACGGGAAATGTCCAGCGCGCGATCCGCCGGTGAAACGGAAACCGGCCGCGAAGGGCGTACCACAGAGTCGCCAGAATCAGCGGCAGCGCGATCATCGACAGCCCGATGTGCGTGATCAGGACGGAAAAATAGACGGGGCGAATCCATCCGTGCCCGGGAAACAGCGTATCGCCGTGAAAGAAATGATAAGTGATGTAAGAAATGAGGAAGAGCCCGGAAAACGCGGTGGCGCTCAGCATGAACCGCTTGTGCGCCGCGCGGTTACCGCGCCGGATATTGATGTAGCCGAGCACCAGACACAGCGCGCTCAGCGAATTGAAGGCCGCGTCCGCGGCGGGAAGCACGCCCACCCAGTCCGGCGCCGCAACCCGCCCTTTGAAATAGATCAGCCAGATCAGGAAGGCCGCGATGGCGGCGCTCAGCCCGACAATCGCGGGAAACGGCTTGCGAATCGACTCTGTGGACTGCATTCTCTTTCAGGATCTCAGGAGGCTGCGCAAAAGCATGGCCGGGTGCACGGCGGTCTGTCCCGTGAAATCGTGGATCTGATGACGGCAGGAGGTTCCGCCCGCCACCACGGCCGCCGCCGGATCTTTTCCTCGCACCTGCGGCAGGAGTTTCCGCTCGCCGATGCGGCGCGAAACGTCGAAGTGGTCCTTCGAATAGCCGAACGATCCAGCCATGCCGCAGCAGCCCGCATCGAGATCAACCACGGACGCGCCCGGAATCTTCTCCAGCAGAGCCTTCGCGGGACCCACAAGGCCCATCGATTTCTGATGACAATGCCCGTGCAGCAGAATCTTCGGCGGACCCTGCCCGAGAGGCAGGGCCAGACCGGCGGCGAATTCCTCGAAGAGGACGCAGGCTTGGGCCACCACGCGCGCCCTCTGCTGCTCTTCGCCACGCAGAAGCGATGGCGCATCCTCGCGGACGGCCGAGAGGCAGCTCGGCTCGCAGAACACAATCTTTTTCCCTGCCGCGGCCGCCGCATAGAGCGCTTCCGTATTGCGCTGCGCCTGCGTGCGCGCCCTCCCCAGCAGTCCCTTCGAAATCAGCGGCCTTCCGCAACAGTGATTCGGGGCCAGCGCAACGCTTGCGCCTCCGGCCTCAAGGACATCCCAGGCGGCGGCCCCGATCTCCGGATCGTAGAAATTCGTGAAGGTATCGCTGAAGAGGAGCACGTCCGCATCCGGCCTGCCGCGCCGCCGCACTCGTGACGCGAACGTGCGTCTGCTGAGCGCCGGCAGGCTCCGGCGGCGGTCGATCCCGAAGACCGCCTCGTTCAGTGCGCGCACGGGCGCAGAACCGGCGGCCCAATTCACCAGGGGCGCGAACGGGCTGCCCAATTTTGCAAACGTCCGCACGTTTCCCAGCATCTTCGCCTGGAGCGGTGTCCCGTAAGTTTGCCAGTAGCCTGCCAGAAACTCGCTCTTGAACCGCGCCATGTCCACGCCAACCGGGCATTCCGCCTTGCAGGCCCGGCATTCCAGGCAGAGATCGAGCGCTTCGTAGACGCCCTGATCGCCGAGTCCCGCGCCCGCCAGCCTGCCGTTCATCGCAAGGCGCAGCACATTGGCGCGACCCCGTGTCGTGTGCGTCTCTTCGCGCGTCGCCATGTACGAAGGGCACATCGTGCCTTCGAGCGTCTTGCGGCAGGCGCCGAGCCCGCTGCACATCTCGACGGCTCCGCCCATTCCGCCGTATTCCGAGTAATCGAAGTAGGTCCGCGGCTTCGGGCTCACGTATCCGGCCCCGAACCGCAGGTTTTCCGTAAGCGGCGGGCTGTCGACGATTTTCCCCGGATTGAAGATGCCCAGCGGGTCGAAAGTGCGTTTGATCGTCCGGAAAGCGTCGTAGAGCACGGGCCCGAACATCTTCTCCATGAAGGGGCTGCGCACCAGACCGTCGCCGTGTTCGCCGGAAAGCGCGCCGCCGAACTCGAGCACCAGATCGGAAACGTCGTTGGCGATGGCCTGGAATTTGCGAACGCCCGCGTCCGTCTTCATGTTGACCACCGGCCGGACGTGCAGGCAGCCGACGGAAGCGTGCGCATAGACCCCGGCCTGCGTCTCGTGTTTCCGGATGATCTGGAGAAAGCGCTCGATGTAATCGCGCAGCTTTTCCGGCGCCACCGCGGTGTCTTCGACGAAAGACAGCGATTTCGCGTCTTCCTTCATCGTCATCGAAAGTCCGAGCGCGGCCTCACGCAGACTCCAGACCCGCGCCTGTTCCGGCAGTTCGAGCGCATGGAAGAAGCGAGACCCGTAGCCGTGGCGCGCCAGATCCTGCTCGCACGCGTCCAGCCGCGGGGGCAGGCTTTCCTTCGTATCGCCGTAAAACTCGATACACAGAATCGCGCCCGGACTGCCCTCGATGAAGGTTTCGCGCATGCGCTGCAGATTCGGACTGAGATACGTGTGATCGAGAATGAACCGGTCCATCACCTCACAGGCCGACGGACCGTGCGTGAGAATCAGCGGTGTCGCGGCGAGCGCCTCCAGAAGATCCTCGAACTGCACCACCAGTACGGCCTTCGCTTTGGGCAGCGGAACCAGATTCAATTTGGCCTCAAGAACCACGCCGAGCGTGCCCTCGGAGCCGACCATCAGCTTCGCCAGATTGAACGGACGCCCATTGCCGGTGAACTCGTCGAGATTGTAGCCGCCCACGCGCCGCAGAACTTTCGGAAAGCGCCGGTCGACTTCCTCCGCGCATTCGCGGCCCAGCCGGTGCACTGTGCGATAGCATTCGGCCTCGAAGGTATCGCCGGACATCACGGCAGCAACGTCCCCCGCGTCGAGAGCGCGAAGGCGGGTGACGGAGCCATCCGCGAGCACGACCTCCTGTTCCAGCACGTGATCGATCGTCTTGCCGTAGAGGAACGACCGCGCGCCGCTGGAGTTGTTCGCCATCATGCCGCCGATCGTGGCGCGGCTGGCCGTCGAAACATCCGGCGCGAAGCGCAGG
>CAZXCO010000132.1:0-2593 GCA_964639095.1 uncultured Solibacteraceae bacterium | reverse complement strand
ATCAGCGGATGATCCACCCCGGCATAACCAGGAGCCTGGTAGCTCCGGACCAGACCGGCCACCGGGTACGACATCCCGTGAGGCAGGTGCACGCCCGCGTTTCCGAATCCGATACCAGCATAGGATGCCGCCCGCATCATGGCGGCTCGCGCCTCATCGTCGGAAGGATCGGCCACCGCGCGGCGCAGGAAGGCTGCAGTCAGCCGCATCGCTTCCATACTCCAGAGATCGCTGATGGGATTCGAGCCCTGATAGGCGGGGCGCAGAATCGGCCGCTCCGGCCGCGGACGATCGGTGAACGGCAGAGCCGTCCACGACTCGATGGCGTGGCACAGCACATCCAGCCCGGAGGAGGCGGCAACGGCAGGCGGCAGCGTGCGCGTATTCTCCGGATCCACGATCCCGAGCATCGGCTTCAGACGCCGGTGCGCGATGCCGGTTTTGGCGCGCAGAGGCTTGTAATCGAAGATGGAAACGCCCGTCGTCTCGCTTCCGGTGCCGGCCGTCGTCGGGATGGCGAGCAGGGGCTTGAGCGGACCCGGAACCGGCTTGCCTTTGCCGATCGGTGGATTCACGTAATCGAGAAATTCAGCCGGCCAGCAACTATAGAGGTTCGCGGCTTTCGCGGTGTCGATGGTCGATCCGCCGCCGATGGCAATCAAGGCGTCGTAGTCGCCGGCGGACGCAAAACGAATCGCCTCCTCGAGCGATTCGTCGCTGGGCTCGACCCGCACGCGGTCGAAAACAGTAAACCGGACTTTGTTGCTTTCGAGCGATTCCAGCGCCGTCTCGACGGGCGGAAGGCGCCGCAGATTCGGATCGGTAAACACGAGAACGTGCCGCGCCCCGATATCGATCATGTCAGCCCCCACTTCGCGGGTGGCGCCGAAGCCGAAACGGATCGCGGAAGCCGCCATTTCGAATGCGTATTCGTGCTGCATGTTCGTAAATCAGACTATCTTATCCCGCGGACCCGTACCAGCAGGACTGAAATCCCGCGGCCGCACTAATACATCCGCCGATTGTGGTACTTTCACTCTAATAATGAGAAAACTCCTCGCCGGCTTTTTTGCCTTTTCGTTATGTCTGGCCGCGGCCGATTTCTGGCAATCGAAGCCCGCCGCACAATGGAGCGATAAGGATGTCCAGAAGATGATGAGCAACTCTCCCTGGGCGCGTCCGTTCAGCATGTCCACGTCCGGCCCCACGCCGCCCAGTCTCGGAGGCGCGGCCGGAAACAGCATCGCCGACGATACCGGGGCGCCCCAGCCGATCAGCGCCGGGGGCGGAGGCCGCGGCGGGCGCAGCAGCAGAGGCGCGGCGTCAGCCGATGCGCCGTCCGCGGGCTCTGGCGGAGGCGCTCCGATCACGATCGTCGCCCGCTGGCAGTCCGCCCTGCCGGTCAAACAGGCTTTCGCGCGGCTGCAATACGGCGCCCAGGCCGGGACTTCCGAAGAAGCCAAAGAAGCGATCCAGCGCGAGGAAGCCAGTTATCTCATCGTTCTCTCGGGTACGCTGACGCCCTTCCTGCACGGCGATGCGCAGACATTGAAGCAGACCCTCATGGATGCCAGTTCCCTCTCCGCCAAAGGCAAGGCGGTGGTGAAGCCGGCCGATCTCCAGTTCCTGTCAAACCGCAGAGCGATCGAAATCGTCATGGCCTTCCCGAAGTCGGCTCCGTTCATGCTCGAGGACAAGGAAGTCGAGTTCTCCACCAGACTGGGCAAACTGGCCTTGAAATACAAGTTCAAGCTCAAAGACATGGTTTACAACGGCAAGCTCGAGATGTAGCCCGTTGCATAATCGAACTTGCAGCAGCTCGTCCAGATCGGCGCCGGGAGAAACCGGCCGCGCCTGCCGCAATGGGCGCGAAAAAGCGCCACCCATTTCGAATCGCTGAACCGGCTCAAGGCGGAGTTGCGGGCGCTCCATCTCCATACAGTTTGCGAATCCGCGCGCTGCCCGAACATCCATGAATGTTTTCATCGCGGCGCAGCGACCTTCATGATCCTCGGGAATCTGTGCACCCGCGGATGCGGCTTCTGTGCCGTGCCGAAGGGGAATCCGCGCCGGCATGACATGCGGCTGGACCCGGCGGAGCCGGCGAATGTGGCGCACATGGCCGCGGCCATGAATCTCCGCTATGTGGTCGTCACCAGCGTGAATCGCGACGATCTGGCGGATGGCGGATCGGCCCACTTTGCCGAGACGGTTTGCGAGATCCGCAGCGCCCTGCCGTGCGCCCGCATCGAAGTCCTGACGCCCGACTTCAATGGCGATCTGAATGCGGTTGCGCGCGTTCTCGACGCGGGGCCGAATGTTTTCAACCACAACATGGAGACGGTTCCCCGCCTGTATCGCCGGGTGCGTCCCCAGGCGAATTACGCCCGCTCGCTCGCCGTGCTCCGTTTCGCGCGCCGTCATCGCCCGGATGTTATGACCAAATCGGGTTTCATGGTCGGGCTGGGCGAAACCGTGCCGGAAGCCGAGCAGCTTCTGCGCGACCTGCGCGAGCAGGATGTCGATGTGGCCACCATCGGGCAATACCTGCAGCCAACTCTGAAAAACCTGGCGGTCGCGGAATATTTGTCTC
>CAZXCO010000131.1:0-3584 GCA_964639095.1 uncultured Solibacteraceae bacterium | reverse complement strand
CTTCATACGGAAGGGGCAATGTCGGCGGCTGCCGGCGCCTTCGGGAACGAGTTCGGGCCCGATGCCGCCCGGATCGTGATCGCGGGTGAACGCAATGCCGCTCCGGAGATTGCGGGCGCGAGCGTCCTTTTCATGGAGCACCCGACTGCGGACTTCCTGCGGCAGATTCAGAAGCCGGCCGAAGCTGCGATGAAGCGCGGCATGATCGTCCTAACCGACGTGCCCGAAGTCGTGCAGCGCCAGTGGGAGATCACGCCGGAGCCCGCGAGGAATACGAAGGCGCTTACGTACTTCCAGCTCGGCGGCGCGGCGAACCTGACGAGCTTCCTGAGGGTTCTCTATGAGGCATCGGGAGGGTCTTTGCCGATGAAAGTTCCGCCGCCGGAGCCGCGCGAAACCATGGGCGTTTACCATCCGCGCGCGGGCCGGTTCTTCCCGAACCTGAAGGAATATCTGGCGTGGTACCGGCAGGCCATGCCGGCGCAAGGGAAGCTCGCGATCATTACCTTCTATCAATCGAGCATCCGCGATCAGGAACTGCAGGTAGTCGATGCCCTGATCGCGCGTCTTGAGAAAGAGGGACTCGCCGCGGCGGGTGTATTCGGCTGGCCGTATAGCTCAATTGGGCCGGTCCTTGACGCTCCGCCTGACGATCTGATTGCCGTCAATCTGTGCTTCACTCTGACGTTGAGTAGGCCTGAAGACGCGGCGGCCCTCGACAAACTGGGCGTGCATGTCATCAGCCTGATGACCGCAAACGTGAGCTATGAGGAGTGGGCGAAATCCGCTCGCGGCGTGACGCCGGAACGGATGGCCTTCTCGATCGCTTCTCCCGAACGCGCCGGCGCAACCGAACCTCTCATGGTCGCCACAGAGGAACCCGATCCGAAGACGGGCATCTACCATGTGGTTCCGATCGCGGAACGGGTCGACATGGCTGTGCGCCGCGCGAGACGCTGGATCACACTTGCCGAAAAAGGCAACGCCGGCAAACACCTCGCGATCCTTTACTACAACAATCCTCCGGGAAAGGGCAATATCGGGGCGAGCTATCTGAATCTGGCTCCCAGCATTCTCGCGGTCCTTGAGCGGCTCCGTCAGGAAGGCTACAACACCGGCGATCGGCTGCCCACTGCCGATGAACTCCTCGCTCAGCTTGAGCTCACCGGACGGAATATCGAGTTATGGGCCCCTGGTGAGCTGGAGCGTATGGTTGAGCGGGGCGGTGTCACGCTTCTCCCGATGGACCGCTATCACGAGTGGTTCGACACGCTGCCGAAGCAATTTCGCGATTTCGTGAATTCGGGCTGGGGACCGCCCGAAGCGTCAAAACTGATGACCCTGACTCTCCGGGACGGAAAGAAGTTATTCGTAATTCCCGGTATCCGTTTCGGAAACGTTTTCCTCGGCCCGCAGCTCCTGAGGGCTTCGACCGAAGCGATTACGTCGGCCCAGCATAGCGGCTCGCTCCCGCCGCCACATGCCTACGTCGCCTCTTATCTCTACTACCGGCGCCAATTCGATGCGGACGCCGTAATCCACATGGGGCGTCACGGAACCCTTGAATGGCTACCGGGAAAGAACGCAGGACAGGCGGGATGGGACAGCTCCGAAGTGCTGCTCGATGATCTCCCGAATCTGAATTACTACATCATGGATGGCGGTGGTGAAGATCTGCAAGCCCGCCGCCACGCCGCGGCAGTGCTGATCAGCCACCTCACGCCAATGATTGCGAGTGGCGGAACCCAGGCTCGCTTCGAACGGCTGGCGAAGGCGATTGAGAACTGGAACAGCACACATGAGACGTCGCCTGAACTTGCCGGTCAATACCGCGCCGAAGTGTTCGCGGAGGCAGCACGCCTGCATCTGGATACACAGCTCAGTCTGCCCAACGATGATGACGAGGCCGCAATCAAACAGCTCGATGCCTTTCTCGACGCCTCGGAAGAAGCGCCGATTCCATTGGGCCTGCCGATCCTCGGGCAAGCGCCTGCCGCAGATCGACAGCGGGAAGGACTCGCGAAGCTGATCCTGTCGGCGTTCAGTGAGGCCGAGCTCAAGGTCGTCGGCGCGTCGATCCCGAAATGGCGCGACTCGGTCTTCGAAGGGCACGCGGCGGAGATCCCGAACGGTTTGTCCACAGATCTGCGGGACAAAATACGAAGGACTCTCGCCGAAGCTTGTACCTGGATCGACAACCTCAGGAGTTCGCCCGAACGCGAGCTGTCCGTCCTGATCGAAGTCCTCAAGGGACGTTTCCTGCCGAGCGGTCTCGATGGCGACCCCCTGCGCACTCCCGCCGCTCTGCCTTCCGGGCGCGATCTGCATGCCACCGATCCCGCAACCTACCCGACCAAAGAGGCCTGGGCGGTCGGAAAACACATGGGCGACGAGATGCTGGCCCGTTTCCGAAAGGAGCACGGGGGAGCCTGGCCGGAGCGCGTGTCGATGGTTCTTTGGAGCGGCGAGACGAATCGTCACCAGGGTGCGATGGAAGCTGAAGCCCTGTATCTTATGGGCGTTGAGCCGGAATGGAATATTCGCGGCGCCGTGGATCGGCTGAAGCTGATTCCCGACAGCGAATTGGGCAGACCGCGTGTGAGCGTCTTGTTCACCGCCTCCGGGCTGTATCGCGACAGCCTGCCGGACAAGATGCTTCTGCTGGATCGCGCCGCCCGCCTGGCCGCGGCGGTTGGCGATAACGCGCTAAGCCGGCAAAACCGCGAAGTCGAGAAGGCGCTCCTGGCCAGCGGCATCGCGCCAGATGAGGCTGCCCATCTGGCGGGGGCGCGCGTGTTCTCGGAAGCCCCCGGTGCGTTTGGAAACGGACTCTCGAACATGGTCGAACTCAATGGCGAAAAGTCGCAGGCTCAGGCGATGGCCGATCTTTACCTCGCCAAGACAAACTACGTCTACACCGACCGTGTGTGGGGAGGATCGACGCCGAAGCTTCTCGCCTCACATCTCGCCGGAAACCAGATCATCGTTCATAGCCAGAGCAGCAATCTCTACGGGATGGCGGACAACGACGACGTGTATCAGTATGTGGGCGGCCTCGATACTGCTTCAAGATCGCTCGGAGCATCTCCGCAGATCCTTTTCAACAATCTGCGCGCACCGGGACGCGAGCATGTCGAGGACGCGAAACAAACGCTCGCAACGGAGCTCAATAGCCGCAACTGGAACCCGAAGTGGATTGAAGGCATGAAGACCGCAGGATACTCGGGTGCTCGTGTAATGGCCAACAACATTGAGTACCTTTACGGTTGGCAGGCGACATCACCAGAGAACGTCGACCCTTCCGTATGGAAGAAGACCTACGACGTCTACGTCGCGGATGAATATCATCTGGACCTTCCGAAATTCCTCAAGGACAACAGTCCTTTCGCGCAGCAGAAAATGGTCGCACGGCTGCTCGATATTCACCGCCAGGGCATTTACCGTTTTTCGAAAGCGGAAGAGGCGAAGCTCCTTGCGGCCTATGTGCAGTCTGTTTCGAAGCTCGGGGTGGCCTGTTCCGCGGTTGTCTGCGGCAACCGCCGTCTGCAGTCGTTCGTGCTCCAGCGGAGCCGTGAAGTTTCGTC
>CAZXCO010000130.1:0-8286 GCA_964639095.1 uncultured Solibacteraceae bacterium | reverse complement strand
TGCCGGATCGTTCGCTTTTCCTCTGCGCGATGGATGGCGGGGCGATCGCCGGGTATGTTCTCGCGGCGCGCCGTGGAATCCGCGCGGAGGTGGATTCAATCGCCGTCGCGCCCCGCCATCGTGGCCGCGGGCTCGCGGCAGTCCTCCTGAAGCGCGCGCTCGCACAACTGCGCCGTCAGGGCGTCAGAACCGTCTCGCTGAATGTCCGCCTCGAAAACAAAGCCGCCATACGCCTCTATCGCAGGCTGGGGTTTCAGCGGGAGCGCCGCATCAACGGCTATTACGAGGATGGCGCGCCGGCCTGGAGAATGCGAAGGCCGGCCTAGGCGCTCAACGGCGGGCTGCGATCTCCAGCACTTTGGACGCGAAGAGTGCCGGCGCGGTCTGCAGAGCCAGATGCCCCTGTCCCTCCAGCATCTCGATCCTGCAGCACCGTATGGCCGCGCAGACTTCTCTGGCCGCGCTGCTCATCCAGGCCGGGCTCTGGCTGCCGAGCAGCACCGTCGTTGGCGTCCGCCACGCGCTCAGACCGGCCGGAATCCGGAACGCGTCGACTTCTTTCGATTCGCGGTACACCGTGCCGGCCATCGCGGTAATTTCGTCCCACACCGGCAGCGTTCGAACGGCTGACAGAATCTCCTCGCTGAGACCGAGCACACCGCCGAGGAAAGCCGAAGCCACGCCATCCGGGTCATTCGCCGCCCATGCACGGTTCATCGCTTCCCGCACCTGAGCCTGATAAGGCGGGGGCGTGACGTAAGCGGGAGGTTCATACAGAATCAGCCGTGTGACGTTCTGCAACTGCTGGCCCGCTGCGGCGATCACGGCGACCAAAGCGCCGTAGGAATGCGCCACCAGCGTCACGGCTTTTCCCGCAGCCCGGGCCACGGCCGCGAGATCGTGCGCTTCGGCATCGAGCGAGTAGTGCAGCCCATCGCCGCTGGCTCCGCGGCCCCGGCGGTCCATCGCCCACACTGTAAATTCACGGCTCAGCACGGGTCTCACCGCCGTCCATGCGGCGCTTGTGGCGGCCGACCCGTGCACCAGAATCAGCGTGGGACCGGAGCCGTCCTGCAACACCGAGAGCGGAACGCCGTCCGCCGCCTGAACGATCAACCGTTCCGCCGCCATGCCGGACGCGGCTATTCGACGCGCAACTCGACCCAGCCGGCCAGCGTTGCGGGTTTGTTCTTCAGGAAGACCAAGCGCCGCGTCTTCGGGAACGGCAGCCCCGATTTGATCGCGCGCTCATAATACGGCAGGGCGGCGAGCACCTTCCGGTGTTCTTCCTCGTCGGCGCCGATTGCCGCCGATTTGCTCAGAAATCCAGCGCCCCACCCGATCGCCAGCAGGCAGGCGCCTTCGTTCCGCGCCGTTGCCAGTCTGTTCTTCAGTTCCCCGACCGACGCCGCAAGGCCTTCCAGCCCCGCCCACGCGGCGTACCGCGCGTGCAGTTCGAGCTGCTTTTCCGCAAAACGGTTCGCGGCCTCGAACAGCTTTTCCCGGGTCACCGGCCCGTTCCAGCGCAGAGCCTGCCGGACTTCCTCCCGGTTCAGAAACTCGTTTTCGCGCCAGATGCCTTCAAAAGCCAGTCCCGGATCGGCCATCTCGGCGAATGCCGGCGTGCCGTCTTCCGGACGCTTGCCGTCTGCCGCCCCGCGGCCGGTCTGCTTCCATCCCAGCCCGTACTGTTGCGGCCCCCGGGCCACCAGCGTGGAGAGGCGCAGCAGATAAATGCGAAAACCGTCGCGGGGCTTCGAACCCGAATCCGCCACCGACAGCACTCGCATCCGGTCCGATGCTCCCGAGCCCGATGCGTGTTGCTCCACGTGCTCGGCGGGCCGGCGCGAGGGCCGCTCTCCCGTCAGTCTGGAGGCGGTCTCGCGCATCGCCGCGGGCTTGAGGTTGTCGAAGACGAACGCGGTCCGCAGCGCACCCTTGATCGCCGCCCCCGGCAGAAACGGCCCCTCGGGAGACGCCGCGAACGTCGGAATGCTGAGGCTCTCCGCCTGCGCGCGCTCCCAATAGGGCGTGTACGCCGCATCTTCGAACGGAATCCGCCGGTCGGCGTAATTCTGGGCAAAACCGCCCCACGACGCGAAATCGAGCCGCGTCGCTTTCCGCAGTTGCGTCAGATAGCCTTCGAGGCGCGGACCCTTCGAGAGCAACCGGAAAATCCGCTGCTGATCGAGCACGTTCACCTGGTCGCGCCACACCATGTAGTCGATGGGCGAGAGCTTGTCGCCATTGCCCACGAGCGTCGGGGTCAGCACCTCGACCCGGTATTTCCTGCTGCGGCTCACGCTTCCACCTCAAGGGGCACCGGAACCGCCAGCGCAAATCCGGCACGCCAGGCCGGATGGGGAAAGCCCTCGGGCGCCACATCTACAGCACGCCCGCGAAGCGCCGTGCCCATCAGCACGGACCCCTCTTCGATCATCCGGACCTGTCTCTTCTTCGCGGAAGCTGCCGCCGTGCTGTCGGTCCAGCCGCCGCGCGTCACCGTGGCGTAGTCGCCGCGCGACCAGTCGACCTCGTCGGCTGCATGCGGAGAGTAAAGCGACAGTATCCACCAGGCGCCCTGATGTCCTTCGCCGAAGATTCCGGAGGCGTCGGAAAATTCGGGCTCGCCCGCCCGGCCCCAGCCCTGCGAACGCTCGCCGCCGAATCCGGAGTCGGCCAGCAGGCGGAAAGCGGATTTCACGCGAGCTTCCCAATGGTCTCCAGTGACATCGATCAGCCCCCACCAGCCGGCGCCCGGTGCGAATTCCAGACAAGCCGTGCGATGCGCCTCCGCCTGTCCGGTAAGCCGGTCCACGGCGGCCGCCGATCGCAGAGAGACCTCGAAGGGCGCCTGCACTCCCGCCGGCAACAGGCACTCGCTGGCGCCGTCCACGGCCCAGCGCGATTCGTTCACTACGCCTCTCCGCGCAACCTCCACCGGGACAAGCTTCGCGGCGTTCACGTAGAGCTTTCTGGCCCCCGATGGCGGCCAGGCCGTGCGCGGAGGAGGCACGAGCCGCGTGTCCCCCACAAAAGGGAACAGCGAGCTGAACCGGACTGCGCTCGTTTCCGTTCGCGCCGTCGCATCCAGCCACTCTTCGAGCCAGCCCAGCGACGCCATGGCGTGCGTTACCGCCGAGTAGAGCGTGTCGCTGTGGTAAACCGAGTCCACTCGCTCGCGGTCTCCCGTCCGATGTCCCGTCCGCCATGGACCCGCGGGCCGCAGCCGGATCTCAATCATGCCAGGCGGCCGCCCCCGATCTGCGCCCTGCCCGGCTTTCGCCCGGTCTCGCCCGCGATAACCTTACGCCAGCGTGCATGCTCAAGCCGCGACCAGCGAATCGCCGATCTCCTGCACCTTCGTCTGCAGCGCGGCTAAATCCACGCCCGCTGCGATCTCCCGTTCCGCTGCGCCCGACGCATAGTAATCCTTGCCGCGCCACGTCATCCGCAGATTATCGAAGCGCACCCGTCCGCTGCCGCGCGACCCGCCGCCGCCCAGCGCATCGTCTTCGAGCAGCCGCATTCCCTGCACCACCAGCCCCGGGAGCGCCGCATCTTCAGGACAAAGAATATCCAGCACCATCCGCACACGGAAGCGCGCGCCCGCCGGCACCCGCTCCAGCGTCCGCGGATTGGCCTGCGAGGTAATGCGGTCGATCGCGTTCTCGCCCTTGACTTCCGTCAGTTCGTCGTCGAGCGTTTCGCGCATCTGCGGCGTTATGCTCTCGGGCGCGAGCGGCGCGTCGAAAACGCTCAGCCGCGCCGGCGTCGCGTGGTTGCTCTCGATATCGCCGCCACCGACCTTCTCCATGCGGCCCGGGCTGCGCCCGAAAAGAATGCAGATTTCGTCGTCCGGCCGGTCGCTCTGGTGAATCCGCACTTCCTGGCCCTTGCGTTTCGAGATGAACACCAGCTCCGAAGGGATCGCCATTCCGGTCGCCTGTTCGAGCAGCGCGCGGATGCGGCCGCGCAGCGTGCTGCCGGGCACGTAAGGACGGCCATGCGCGTCCTTGACCACCGGATTATCCGCGCCGCCGATTTCGAGCGAGCCCTTGCCCGCGCCGACGTGCAGACCCGTCTCGCAGTGCATCTCGCCTTCGACGATCAGCTTCCCGATCAACTTCAATTCCGTTTGTGCAGTGTGAGCGCTCATTGCATCCTTTGCGGCTATTCGTTATAGGCGACAATTGCTTCGAACAGATCCCGGAAACGTTCGTAGCCCCGCGCTTCGTTACGGCGTGTGACCTGCAGCAGCAGACGCTCGATCTGATCCAGGCTGCGCAGCCCGTGGCGCGCGATCGTATAAGCCAGGCGCGCGCGCAGCATCACGAACGCATGCTGCCGCTCGCCTTCCGGCGTGCGGGTGGCGCGGCGCACGGCGTTGTAGAGCCGCCTCAGCGTGCTGCGCGTGCCGGAGTCGAGGTCGCGCATGCGGCTCACGACAACGTGGGCCTGATTGTCCAGGTACAGGCTGTCATTGATCAGCTTGTCGAGATCGATTTCCGGCGGGCCCTCCGGCCGCCGGTCGCCGCCCCGCTCACCGCCTGGACGCCGGTCCCCGCCTCTGCCTCTGTCGCCGCCCTGCCCCGGCGCGCGATTGCCGCGATTGCGATTGCCTTGCTCTTCAGCCATGTTTAATCTATCCGTAAATGCGGCCAGCCGCCGCGCGTCCGCGCGATGAAACCAACACCCTTGTCTTTGATATCACAGCAAGGCTATTCTTCCGCCAGCCGTGCCCATTCGAGCGCGATCAGCCCTTCCGGACGCAGCTTGAGGCCTCCGCGCAGGTTCCGGCCCGCCATCTCTTTCATCAGGTGCGCCCGCAGCTTCTGGAATTCCCGCTCCCGCCGGCTCGCCACGCGCGCGAAGCGCCGCTGGAACCGCAGAGCGCGCGCCAGCAGCCGTTCATCGTCCACGTGGACGCCGCTCCGCTCGGGAGCTTCGACCTTCTTGTACAGATTCCGCAGCTGTGCCAGGAACTGGCGCCCGCCGCGGAACTCTTCGTTCAGGTGAACCAGCGCTTCTTTTAAATCTGCCGCCTCGTTCAACTGCTTCCATTCGAGCACCCGGCCCAGAATGTGCAGGCAATCCTTGTCGCTTGCCCGCGCGATTTCGAGATCGCGCCCGCAGTCTTCGTAAATGCGGGCGAGCGGCGCGCCCGGCTCAGCGATCGTGAGCGCCATGGTGATCGTCTTCGCCTCGGCCCCTGGCAGGTCTTTCAGATTTTCCTGGGCGAAACGCGAGAACACGCGCTCCAGTTCGCCCGCGAAGCCTGCCAGCGCATCCCACGAGCCGTAAACGGCAAACTCCGAAGCGCCCGAATGAAGTACGGTGATTCGCTGAAAGTACTCTCCCTGGGAGCACAGCAGTTCCATTTCCCCGGCGAGGAACTGCTTGTAGAGCATCGAAAGGTGAACATGCTCCTCCACGCTCTGCAGCCGGCGCATGCGCGTCGTGTAATCGTCGATCCCGCCGCGCAGCACGCCCCAGAGCTTTTGTCCGTGAGCGCGCCGGGCCAGTTCTCTGGCCGTCGCGAAAGCTTCGCCGTTGCGCGCGCCGTGACGCGTAATCGGAATCGATGCGTCGCTGCCGACATCCCAGCGGTGGTCGCCGCCTTCTGCCGCGATCAGCGCCGGGAAATCGAAACTCCAGCCAATGGAAGAGGAATCGCGAAGATCGCGCGGAATCCGGTCGGTCCCCGCGCCCGCCGCGGTGAAAGCGTCGAAATACCCGGGCTCGGCGGCGCGCGGCCGCGTTCCCTCGGTCATACCGTCCTGGAGGCGCTTGCGCACGATCGTCCAGTCGCCCAGATTTTCCGTGGCGCTCCATGCGAGGCTCATCTTGCCCGCGGTGATTTCTCCCATCGCCTGCGACACGCGTGCGAGAAACTGCGCCGCGGCCTCGGCCCGTGCCTGATCCGGAAGGATGACGACGAAGCGGTCGCCGCCCGATGACCCGAGCATCAGCGGCGGCAACTGCAGTTCGGCGAGAAGCGCGCGCGGCACGGCTTCTCCGATCAGAACGCGCCACACGGCCCGTGCTTCGAATGCTCGATTGTCACGGTCCGCGGGAGGCGCCACAAGAAACTGGTCGGCGCCCTGCAGCCTGCCCTGCAAAAGGATTTGCGCTGACATTCGACTCTTGAGTTTAGCAGCACCTGCGAATGCCCTCAGAGAAATCAATGCGTTACCGGCGCGGCCGGACGCGCCTGCCCGCTACAGTGTTAAGTTGGCGCGAATCGTTGACGTGACGCGAATCCTGGCGATCGAAAGCTCGTGCGATGAGACGGCGGCCGCTGTTCTCGAAGAGGAAACACGTGTGCTGTCATCCGTAGTCGCGAGCCAGTTCCCGGTGCACGGAAAGTACGGCGGGGTAGTCCCGGAACTGGCCTCGCGCGAGCATCTGCGCGCGGTTGTCCCGGTTGTGCGCGAGGCTCTCAAAAGCGCGTCCCTTTCGTGGGGCGATCTCGATGCCGTCGCCGCAACGTCAGGCCCTGGCCTCGCGGGCTCTCTGCTGGTGGGTCTTACTTACGCCAAGGCCGTCGCGTTCGCCACCGGCATTCCTCTCATTGCCGTGAACCACATCGAGGGCCACATCCACGCCGTGATCCTCGAAGCCCGGCAGCACGGAACGCCGGTCGAATTCCCCGCGCTCGCTCTGATCGTGAGCGGGGGCCATACGCATCTGTTCGAAGCGCGCGAAGAAGGCACTTACACGCTTCTCGGCCGTACGCGCGACGATGCCGCCGGCGAAGCCTTCGACAAAGTCGGCAAGTTGCTCGGCTTCGGCTATCCGGGCGGCCCCGTGATCGACCGGCTGGCCCCCTTCGGCGACCCGCACGCGGTCCGGTTCACCATCGCGCGCATGAAAGGGAACACGCTCGATTTCAGTTTCAGCGGTCTCAAGACGGCCGTGCTGCGCTGGGTGGAGAGCCACGATCTGGCGGATGAAATCGAGGCCCGCCGGCAGCTTCTGCGAAGCACCCCCCAGCCTTCGACCGAAGATTGGCTGCGTGTGACGCCACAGGCCACGCGCGATCTGGTGGCGAGCTTTCAGCACACCGTGATCGAAGAACTGATCCGCCATGCGGCTGGAGCCGCCGCGGCGCGCGAGGGCGTGCGTTCGCTCATTATTTCGGGCGGCGTCGCCTGCAACTCCGGGCTGCGCGCCGCTCTGACACAGGCTTCGACGGGCCTGCCCGTCTTTTTCCCCTCTGCTGCGCTCTCGACCGACAACGCGGTCATGATCGCGGCGGCGGCGTTTCCGAAATACCGGAGGCGGGAGTTCGCGCCGCTCGATACGCCCGCCCAGCCGAATCTCGCGCTGGCGTGATGGGGCCGGTGTCCGGCATCGGACAAGAGGGCCTGGCTTTCACGCCTAACCCTATGGTAAAATTACTACTTAGATCAAAAAATCATGCCTGATCAGGATAACCCGCCACAGGGCCCTCCCGCGCCTCCTCAACTGCCGTTGCCGGGTGGCGCGGGCGGAGGCGACGACCGCAATATCAACATCAACATCGAAGACGAGATGAAGAGCTCGTACATGGATTACGCCATGAGCGTAATCGTGGGGCGAGCCCTTCCCGATATTCGTGACGGCCTGAAGCCGGTCCACCGGCGCATCCTTTACGGAATGAGCGAGATGGGTCTTGCGCCCAACCGCCCCACCCGCAAGTGCGCCAAAATCGTCGGCGAAGTTCTCGGCAAGTACCACCCGCATGGCGATGCGTCGGTGTACGATTCGCTGGTTCGCATGGCCCAGCCATTCTCCATGCGCTACCCGCTGGTGGATGGCCAGGGTAACTTCGGCTCCGTCGATGGCGACCCTCCCGCGGCCATGCGATATACCGAAGCACGGCTTTCGCGCATTGCCACCAGCCTGCTCGAAGATATCGACAAGGAAACGGTCGATTTCCGCCCCAACTACGATGAGAGCGAGTCCGAGCCGGAAGTCCTCCCGACGCGAGTCCCGAATCTCCTCATCAACGGCTCCTCCGGTATCGCTGTCGGCATGGCGACCAACATCCCGCCGCACAACCTGAACGAGATCGTCGAAGCCACCATCGAACTCGTCCGGCGCCCCGACACGCAACTCGACCGCATTATGCAGATCGTCCAGGGACCCGACTTTCCCACCGGCGGCTTCATCCTCGGCCGCGAGGGCATTCGCGAGGCGTTCCGTACGGGGCGGGGAAGTCTCAAGATTCGCGCCAAAACCGCCATCGAGGACATGAAGAAGGGCGATCGCCAGCAGATCGTCGTCACCGAAATTCCCTAT
>CAZXCO010000129.1:0-1741 GCA_964639095.1 uncultured Solibacteraceae bacterium | reverse complement strand
ATCCCGAAACGATCGACGAGCCATCCGCTGATCGGGATGAACACCGCTCCGCTCAGGAGATAGCTCGTGATCGCGAGGCTGACCTGCGGCACGGGAATGTGCAGGCTCTCGGCGATCTGGGGCAGCGACGTACCGATGATGGTCGAGTCGAGTCTTTGCATGAACGCGCCGCCAGCCATGACGAAAGGCAGAAGCGGCGATGGTTTACTCAATAGCAAAGCTCCGAAAAGCAAGCGAACGGCGCCCGTTCGATGCTTCTATATGCGACGCTTTATGCTGCCGCGCCAGCCCTGAACAAGCAACAGAATCCCGCCCAACGCGGCTTCGGCACAAACGCCCTCCGGCGCGTCACCATTTCGGCGCGAGAGCGGCGGCGAACGCCGTTTGCCATTCGTTGCCCTCAGAAATGATTCCATCATGGGCTCGGATGCTTCGATGCGATTGCGGCTGAAGAGCCGGCGGATCTTCGCCGCGCTCGACCCCGTCAACCGCCTCGAGGAGCATGCGCCGCATCGTGGCAATCGGTCGATCCGACGTGCCAAGGCGCTCCAACGACCGATCCACGATGGGGCCCATGCCCTCCTGCACGGCGAAGTCTTGGGTGTTGACCCCGACGATGCCGGTAAAGTTCTTCGTCTTCTGGACCTGACGGTCGATCATGTAATCGTTCGACAGGTTTCGCTTGAGCCAGAACGTCCCCGGTATCAGATCGCCCTCGCCGCGGCCGTAATCGGCATCGATGAATTCAAGAAATTCGGCCGCGAAAGGCGTCGATTGGTCGTAGCTGTAGGCCCAGTTGTAGACGCAGGTGGTCTCGTCATCGACGGGCACCCACAAATGGCCGTCGAGCCGCGGAAAGCTCGCCCGCCCGCCGACCCGCGCCGTGACATTGCCGCGCATCTGCTGAAACGGCATGATGTAATGATAAATTCGGACATAGGACGATCTTTCGTCGGCCTTGCGGGTCGAGATGTAGCGATATCCGTAATCGGTCGGCTCGACTTCGATGCGGGGCGCCCCGTCCCGATTCCGAAGCAGCGCCCGGTCGCCGAGCTTCAGATTGTGCAAGAACGACGAATGGGCGGTATCGAGCCCGCCCTCGAGCGCCTGGAGATAATTGCACGCCTCGAAAGTCTTCGTCACATGGCGATGGGTCGGCGGCGCCCGCATCCATTCGTAATCAGGCACGGGCGGCTTTTTCTCGGCGGGGCCGAGATAGGCCCAGACCAGGCCGCCGCCTTCGAATGTCGGATAGGCTTTGAGCTTGATCGTCGCCTTCATCGGCGAGTTCTCGGGCTCCGAAGGCAAATCGACGCAATTCCCGTCGGCGTCGAATTTCCACCCGTGATAGACGCAGCGAATCCCGCATTCCTCGTTCCGGCCGAAGAACAACGGGGCCCGGCGATGCGGGCAATATGCGTCGACGAGCGCCACGCGGCCGTTCGTGTCGCGAAAGGCCAACAGGTCTTCGCCGAACATCCGCACCCGGACGGGAGCCCCGTCATTTTCGGCGAGTTCCGAGGACAGCAGAGCCGGCTGCCAATAGCGCCGGAAAAGGTTTCCGGCGGGCGATCCCGGACCCACCCTCACCAAGCGTTCATTTTGCTCGCGTCTCAGCACGTCACTGCTCCCTTCATTTCCGCCAGGGACACCCGATCGAGGAATTGCTTTGACGGCGGGAAAATACCGAATATGATCGTGTTCCGCAATACGGAAGCATGTTCCTCTATACGGAACTCCC
>CAZXCO010000128.1:0-9839 GCA_964639095.1 uncultured Solibacteraceae bacterium | reverse complement strand
CTTCTTCGACAGCACCGCGGCCTCGGCGGCGTAATCGGGCTTGGATTTGCGTCCGAACGCGCCTCCGAGCAGCGTGACGTGACAGGCGACATCCTCCGCCTTTATGCCGAGCACCTGCGCGACCGTGTCCTGCACGGCCTGCGGATTCTGAGTTGCGGTCCAGACTTCGACTTTGCCGTTCTTGAATTCGGCCACAGCGGCCGGAGGCTCCATCGGCGTGTGCGCGAGCAGCGGCGTGTAATACTCAGCCTCGTGCGTCTTCGAGGCGGCGGCGAACGCCTTGTCGACATCGCCGATGTTGCGCACCACCTTGCCTGGTTTCCTTGAAGTTGCGGCCAGTTCCGCCCGGAAGGAATTGGACTCGAAGGACGCGTTGGGACCGAGTTCCCAATCGATCCTGAGCTTTTTGCGCCCCTGCATTGCCGCCCAGCTGTTGTCCGCGATTACGGCCACGCCGCCGAGGGGTTGAAATCCATAAGTGCCCTTGTAGCGCTCGATCGGAACGGTCTGTTTGACGCCGCGTACCTTCAGGGCTTCGGAATCGTCGGACGATTTGACCTGCCCGCCGATCACGGGCGGGTGCTCGATCGAGGCATAGACCATGCCCGGCATTCTGGCGTCGATGCCGAACGTGGCGTGGCCGGAGATGATGTCGTCAAGATCGACGATCGGCACGCCCTTGCCGATATACCGGTATTCCGCCGGCGTTTTGAATTTCAACGATTCGGGTCTGGGAACGGGCTGCTGCGCCGCGAGCGCAGCCAGCTCGCCGTAGGTGGCCTTCGACCGGCCATGGGTCACCAGGCCGTTTGCGGCCCGGATGTCACTGGCCGGAACGTTCCATTTCGCGGCGGCAGCCCCGATCAGCATGGCGCGCGCCGTGGCTCCGGCGATGCGCAGAGGATCGTAGAAGCTCCGGATCGAGGTGGAGCCGTCGGTGTTCTGATTGCCGTATTTCTTGTCGCCCAGAGCCTGTTCGATCCGCACCCTGCTCCACTCGACATCCAGCTCGTCGGCGGCCACCATCGGCAGCGCGGTTCGAATGCCGGTGCCCATCTCGGATCGATGGGCCACAATGACGACGGTGTTATCCGGCTGGACGCCCAGGTAGACGCTCGGACGCCAGATGCCCTTCGCGGGTTCGATCTCTGCGCCGAACGCACTCTCGCCGCCGGGCAGCGACGCGCTCAACACGAGGGCGCCGGCGGAAAATATCGTTCCGAGGAAGCCGCGGCGGCTCACCACGTCGATGCGATTGACGGGACTCATGCCTTCACCCCCGCCGCAGTCTTGATGGCCGCGCGGATGCGCTGGTACGTTCCGCAGCGGCAGATGTTGCCCGCCATGGCCTCTTCGATGTCGTGATCGTTGGGCTTCGGCGTCTTTTTGAGCAGCGCCGCAGCCTGCATGATCTGGCCGCTCTGGCAATAGCCGCACTGGGGCACGTTCATCTCCTTCCAGGCCTTCTGAAGCGGATGCGAATGTGTCCGGCTGAGCCCCTCGATCGTCGTGATCTCCTTGCCGGAGGCATGTTGAAGCGATGTCAGGCAACTGCGGGTGGCATTGCCGTTTACGTGGACGGTGCAGGCTCCGCACAACCCCATGCCGCAGCCGAATTTGGTGCCGGTCAGTTCCAGCTCGTCACGCAGATACCAAAGGAGCGGCATATCGGGATCGCCATCGAATTTGCGCGCGATTCCGTTTACTCGAAGTTCAATCATGATTGTTCCTGAAACCTTGCCTCCTGGAACTTGAGTATAGCCCTGGCAGTCTGCATGCAGCGGGTGAGCCAGAGGTATTCATGGTGAAAACATTTCCCATCGTCGGCGCAGCGCTGATTGCGTTGGGTCTGGGAGCGGGGGCTTTCGCACAGTCTGCCGGACAGGACATCAAGAACGCCGGTCGCGAAACGAAAAATGCCGGCAAGAGTGTCGGCAAGGCAACGGGCAAGGCCGCGAAAACAGGTGCAGAAAAGACAAAGGACGGCGTCGAAACGGGAGCCAGGGCCACCGCCTCGGGAGTCAAAAAAGGTACAAACAAAGCCGCTTCCGGCGTCAAAAAAGGCGCCGGCAAGGTGGAGAAAAAGACGAAACAGTGAAAACGGCCGGGCTCCGTTACGAGTAGGCCGGCTCCTCATTGGGGGCGTATGTGATGGTGCCTGTCGGGCCCGCGCGGTGATGATTGGCGGCGTAGCCTCCGTGATCGGACGTGCAGATGGCGGTTATCGTGACATTATTGCTGTTCGCCGTCTGCTGCAGGAGGGCGTGACAATTGTGGCCTCTTTCGCCTGTGCACGGCCACGCGTTTAACGTGATACGGTATTCGCTGCCGGAAGCGATGTCGCCGGCCACCAGCTCTTCGGCGTGATTCCTTTTGGTCGACTCACGCGCGTTTACCAGCTTCCATCTTCCATCACCGCTGTTTCGCTCGAGGCGTGCGTTCAATTTATCGTGTTTGCCGCTTTCCTCGACGACGGTGGCGGTAGCTGTCGCGGTTGCTGTTGGCGTCGCTACGAGCCTCGGGGGCTCATACCATGGGTCCTCAGTTCCGGTGGACACTCGCTGGCCATCATAACCATCGTAGTCGGGCCGGGCGGTAGGAAGTCCTTCGGTCCGTACCGGCCGCCAGCCCCGGTCGTCTTTCCATTCCCAGACGGTTCGCTGGATGACTTGATGAGGTTGTCCAGCGGCCTGTGGGGCGGGGCTGCGCTGCACGAGGGACCGCGGCGACGGGACTTGAGGCGGTCTTGCGAGCGCCGGAGGTCCGGTCCGGATTGGATTGGCGCCTGGGCGAGCGGCCGGGGGCGGGGCGAATGCGGTCCGGTTCGCCGTGGGTTGCTGAACCGGCGACTGGGGCCGATAAACGGGTGGAGGCGCGAGCGGGGCGCGCACCGGTTGGGGCTTGAGTTGGGCCGGCGGAGCGGCGCCCGGCAGGCGAGGCGGGGGAGGCGGCGCTACCACGTTGGAAGGCCGGTAGACGGGCGGCGCGCCAACGGTCTGCTTCTGTTGAATGGAGCGGGCCAGCGGCGGGCCTGGTGTTTTGACGGCTTTGGGCTGCTCGTACGGAAATTTCATTCGGCTCCCCCGTCGCGTTATACCACACAGCGCGGGCAAACCGCAGATGGGCGGGGATTTGGACTATTCGCTCAGGAAGCGCTCCATGGCAGTCGCCAGCAGGGGCGGTTCCTCCTGCATCGGATAGTGGCCGGAATCGTTGAGCGCCATCAATCGCGCATTCGGGTAGTACGGCAGTATCGAGAGTTCCAGAGCGGCGGGCTGAAAGGGCGGGGCATCCTGCGCCGCGCCGATAATCAGCATCGGGGTTTTGAGGCCGCGCGCGCCCTGCGAGATATCCGAGCAGCCCCACAGTCCCACGTATTCCGCGGCCGCAGCGGGATCGACGGTCTCGCGCCATCGCCGAAGCTTGAACCGGATCCAGGTCTCCGACAAACGTGTGCCCCACATCGGGCTGAGCGCCGAGAAACGCTGCTCATCGCCGGCGAAAGCGATTTCACGAAAATGATTCACAGCTTCCGGAGGAAGCCCATTCCGGCTGGTGAAACGGGCGTGACAGCAACGATCCGGGCGACGCGCTCCGGTGCGAGTTGTGCGACGCGCTGCACGATCAGTCCGCTCATGGAATGGCCGACCAGTGAGAATCGGGTCCAGGCGAGCTTGTCGGCTGTTGCGATTACGTCGCGGGCCGCTTCATCGAGCCCGCAGGCGCCCTCGATGCCGCGCGAGAGGCCGTATCCTCTCAGATCGGCGAAGACATAGGTGAACCGATCCGGCGTCAGGTAAGGCAGGGCAGCGTCCCAGCTCGAATGGTCACAGAACCAGTCGTGGAGTACAAGCACGCGCCGACGCCCCTGGCCATGGGTCTTGAAACCGAGGGCGGCAGGCATCCTGACGGCTCCCCCTGCTCTGCGTTATCAGAGCGGCGCGGAATGCGGCTTACTTTCCTACCAGGTGCTGGACGTCTCTATTGTTCTCCTGGCAGATGTATTCGATCAGTTCGCCTTTGAGCAGGGAAGGATGCGTCGTGAAGCTCCAGGGCCTGGAGAACGTTTTCGGATCGTCGATGGTGTGCTCGATCGTCAGATGGCCGTAGTCCGGACGAGAGATGCGTTCGGTCACCTTCATCTCGTTCGAATGCGGGATACCGGATTCGTCGATCCACGTGATGTCGTTCTGCCCTACCGTTTCAACCACCAGCGTGTCGCCTTCCCAGTGCCCGATGGAATCGCCGAGCCAGGTGTCCTGGACCTGCGGATTGTGCGGACGGCCATCCAGGAAGACCTTGCGCCAGATGTGCGCGCCGCCTTCGTAGACGATGACCAGCAGATCTTTCGTCTGGATAAAGCTCCAGGGATACGGCGTGGTGCTCATGCGCGGAACGCCCGGCGGCAGACAGCGGGCTTCGGGATCGTCTTTGCTGAGAGATGCCCTGTGTTTTTCGTAGACAGCCTTGGGGCCCGGCAGTAATGGCACATCGACGCCGGAGCCGATCAGGTCGACGTTCTGGCGAATCGCGTTGGGCTGCCAGTTGCCGGAGAGGTCCGGATGCCCATCAGCCGTCCGCGGCGTTTTTCCGGCGGGCGGCCACTTGGGGTCCTGCTTCGGTGTGGCAGCAGTTCCGCGGGATTTGCTGAGCTGCAGGTCCTGCGGTTCACGTTTTTCGGTGGGCTGCGTTTGTGCGGCCAGGGTACCGCCAAAGACGAGCGCGCAGAAACAGAGTGCCGTTGCGGTCTTCATGCTTAGGTCAGGATACCGCATCCGGCAGAGGGCGGCAGGCGCCGGAAGGCGCCGAATGCTGTGCATCGCACGGTGATTGTCCGCGATCCGGACTTGTGGCTCGCTTTCACTCATCCATTCCTCCCGTTTGCCTGTTGCGCCCGGTTCACTTTGGAATCGGGTAGATCGCATCGCTGGAAATTATGCACGGTTTAAGCACTTTCAAAGGGCGCGGAGGTGGATTTCGCGCGCCCCCGAGTACGAAGCCGGGCTAAAACGTGAACCGGGCCACCAACGTGCCGGCGCGCTGACCGATGACAGCGCCGGTGAGCGGCGTCAGGATGGTGCCAAAACCGCCGCTGTACTTGCCAGCGTTCGCTCCCGCCTGAAACTTCGTGGGCGTAGCTGCGAAATTGCCGAGGTTCACTCCGCCAGGAGCGGCGAGACTCGTCGGCAACTCCAGGCGATTGAAGATGTTCGTGAACTCGACGCGAATATTCAGACTGTAGCGTTCCTTAATCCGGAAGTTGCGGCCGAAGTTGGCGTTCTCCACCGGGATGCGGATGCCACGGAACGAACGAATCGAGCTTTCGTTCGGAGCGAACTGCCCATTGGGAGCGTTGGTCCACGCGGCCGGATTGAGCACCTGCGTCGTGGTCGGGTCAAAGCAATGGCAGTTGATGTCCAGCGGATCGGTGTGGTGCTTACCGCTAAGATCCGTCCAGTCCACCGACCATGGATTCATGCCCGGTTTCAACTGCGCGGGGCCGGGTCCGTAGCCCAGGAAGTTGAAGATCGGCACGGTGCCCGAGCTGGTGGGCAAGCCCACCAGTGGTGCGCTCTGGTAGCTCAGGGACCAGCCTGTATCCCAGCCGGACAACGCGTAAGCAACCACTTTGTTCTTCAGCACAGGGAGGCTGGAGTGGAAGAGCGGTATCTCGTATTGAGCCGTGAGCCGGAACTGGTGCGGAAGGTCGAAGGTGCTCAGGTTTTTGCCCAGGTCCCTGTTGAACGGGTCAGGCGTGTTGATCAGAGCCAAAGTCTTCGAATATGTGTAATTCGCATTGAGAACCAGACCGTGGCTGTAGCGCTTGGTAAACGTGACCTGGAGCGCGTCGTACCAGTTTTTCCCGAGCGGTGCTCCCGCGGCGCCGAGAAGGCCGGTGTATTGTGGGAACGGCTTCAGGGCCTGGGCTACCGTCTGACTGGATGGGAAGCCGGGATAGGGCTGGAGGTTGACGCCCATGGTAGCCAACTGCTGCTTCTGTGCTGCGGAAAGGCTCGCAATGGGAGTGGTGAGCAAGTCCGATTGGGCCTTGCTGGCGAAGTCATTAAAGCCAAGGGCCCGCAAAGTCGCCGGGTTCAGAGCATTCTGGGCGGACAGAGGGGACAGGCCGGAAGCCACATTCGTGGTTTCTTCCTCCCAGACACCGCGATTGCCGACATAAGCGGCCTTCAAGACCATATTGGGGGTGATTTCGCGCTGCACCGTGAAGTTCCATTGCAGCAAGCGCATCGGCCGGCCCGCGTTCGGATCGAGCAGGGTGGGTGGGGCCACGACGGCTCCCGGGGCCTGACCCGCGCCCGCACTGAAAGTCGGCCACTGGATGTTCACGTTGGATGGTATCCCGTTCTGCAACTGGCCCACAATCTGCCCGAAGGCCGGCGCCGAGGCGCTGGCGACGTTCGTGGTACTGCCGGTCTGGACCGTGTTGGCGCCGTAAACCACACCAAAGCCGCCGTTAATGACGGTCTTGCTATTGACCTGGTAAGCAACGCCGAGCCGCGGTCCAATCGCGTACGGATAGTTGTGTGCAAATTGGCAGTTGCAGGTTGCTTCAAAAACCTGACCGCCCAGATGTCCCCCCGCCGACGGATTCGGCACTGTGGCAGAGAACGAAGCATAGCGGCCGAACTGTTCGCGCTGGTAGGTTCCGTAGTCCCAGCGCACACCATAGTCCAGCGTCAATTTGCGCGTGACTTTCCAGGAGTCCTGCAAGTAGACAGCACTCTGGTAGTTCTCCGTCATGGCCGCGATGGGCGCATTGATGGTGGCTCCGCTGACGCCACCCAGCAGGAACGAAGCGAAACCGAATCCGGCAAAGCCCGTGGCGACCGTGGTGCCGGCCAGCGATGTCTGAGTAGTCCAGTTTGAAAACAGCTGGTAATTGCCGGCAGAGCCGCTCCAGTTGTAATTGGGAAATTTCTGCTGCCGGATTTCGAATCCGGCTTTGTAAGTATGCGAGCCAACCACGTACGTACCGGAAACATTCAACGAGGGACGCCGCTCAAAGAAATGCTGGTCAAACGATCCGCCAATCGTACTCAGGCCGCCCTCTGCCGTATTGGTCGGTTGAACGTTGGCCGTTCCCGTAGCCGAGAGGCCGTTGGTGTTGATGATCGGGAAAGTGCGGGCCGCCGTCTGCCCGGGGATACCCAGCGTCTTCTGCGCGTCGAAGGGAAAGTTCTGGCTTTGCAGCAGGAAATCGGAGTCGTTCCAACCCAGGGTGGAGTGAAAGAGGAGGCGCGGTGTCGCGGTGTAGTCAAGGTTGACACGCGCGGTCCTCGCGGCGTTCGCGGAAACGGCCGAGCCGGTAATGTTATCCGGCAGGTCGTCGGCCGCCGTGATGGTGCGGGGCGTACTGGTGTTGGTCCGCTGGAAGTAGAACGCCATGTGCCACTTGTCCCCTGCGGTCTGGTCCACCTTGATGGAAGGGACGTTGGACACACGGCTCTCGTCGAACGGCGCCAGATAATTAGCGCCCGCCTGCGCCGCATTCGGACCCTGCGGCTGCGGTATCAGAGCCAGGATTTTGGCGGCGACCGGATCAAAGCGGGAAAGCGGAATCTGGTTGTTCGGGAAAGGATTCCGGACAGTGACGCCGTTGACTATGGTGGCGTCGGTCGGGTCGAAGATCGTGCCGCTGGGGATGGTGCGGCCAAGCGGATCGACGTAGGGGCCGGAGGCGGTTGTCACCAGGCGATTTTCCGTGGCGATAAGGCTGGAGAAATCGCCCTGCCGGTATGCCGCAATCGGCACCGTGTCCGGCGAGGTGTTGTTGATAAGATTCTGGCGGAACTGTTCGAAGCTGAAGAAGAAGAACGTCCTGTTCTTGCCGTTGTAAACCTTGGGAATCCAGACCGGACCGCCAAAGGTGAAGCCGTAGTCATTCTGGCGAAGCTTGTTCTTGATTCCGGTGTAGGGTTGAGAGGCGTTCAGAGCCTCGTTGACCAGGTAGTCATAGCCGCTGCCGTGGAACTCGTTGGTGCCGCTCTTCGTGACCATGTTCACCACCGCGCCGCCGGCGGTGCCGAACTCCGGGGCGAAGTTGCTGGTCAGAATGGCGACTTCCTGAATGGAGTCCGCGGATGGCTGCGTCTCCATGGTCGCGCCAAGAAGCCGCAGGCTGGTGGGGTTCATCGTCGCGCCATCGAGGCGGGTCTGGAGCGAATTGGACGGAGTCCCGTTCACCACGGCAGAGACGACAGCGCTGTTGGAGCCGCTGTTGTTGTATTGGATTCCAGGGAGCAGCCGCGAGGCGGAAAAATAGTCGCGGAGGCCATCGTTGGTCGCGCCGACCGTCAGAAGCGGCAGGTTATCAAGCTGTGACAGTGTGACATTGTGCACCAGTTGGCTGCTTTCGGTCTGCAGCAGCGAGGCATCCGCTGTCACGGTGACAGACTCGGTCGATTGACCTACCTGAAGTGCAACGTCCTCGCGCAGGGTCTGGCCGGCCGACAGATGGAATTTGTCATGCTCATAGGTTTTGAACCCCGGAGCAGTGACCGTCAGATTATAGTCGCCGATCGGCAGTTGCGTGACAGTGTAGTTGCCGGCATCCGAACTGGCGCCGGTATAGACTTGCCCGGTTTCCACGTTTTTGAGCGAGACGGGAGCATTTGCCAGGACGGCGCCCGTCGGGTCCGTGATCGTTCCCGTGACTGTGGCCAGGGCGGTCTGGCCAAACGCCGCTGATGCGGACAAAAGAAAAATTGCTACTTGAGCGAACAGCTTCATAGATTAAGACCCCCTTCAGATCCTCAACACAGGTGAAGGAAACGAGGCGCAATTCGCCCTTCCTTTCGCCCATACCAGATTGCAAGGTACTTGATCACATTCCTGGAATCCGTGTCAATCGTCAGGAGTTGATAGGGGCCATCAACGAAACTGATCCGGTTGCAGTTGCGAGATCCGAGAGCCGCATGGCGAACACGCGAGACCATTTTTTCGCATGATTATGTCAACGGCGGAGCGACTTGCAGCGTCGGCGCACTGGCGCCTTATGCTCCCCGCTTCAGCGTTGCCGGTCGTGCAACTGGTTCTGTCGCCTCGCTCGCGGACGACCGCTTATAATCGCTGCGGTACCGGCCGGGCGGCTGCCCAAACGCGCGCTTGAATGCGCGGTTGAAGGCAGCTTCCGACTCGTATCCGACTTCAGCGGCGATTTCTGCAACGCCGTGCGAAGTGGTCCGGAGGGATCGCGCCGCCAGTTCCAGCCTCCAGCGGGTCAAATAGGCCATGGGCGGCTCCGAGAGGTATCGCGTGAAGCGCTCCACCAGAGCGGACCGCGAAATACCCACCTCGTCCGCCAGATCCGCGATCGTCCACGGACGGGCGATGCGGCCGTGCAACAAACTGAGGCTCTTGCCCACAACCGGATCGCGGGTTCCCGCCAGCCATCCGGTCTGGTGCTCCGGCAGGGCGGAAATATAGCGCCGCAGCGTATCGACGACTAATGCCTCCGAAAGCTTGGCCAGCATGGCTTCGCTGCCGACTCTTCCCGAAGTGGCTTCTTCCACCAGGTGCAGAATGGAACTCTCCAGCCACTGGCCGGAGCGGTCGGTCCGGATGTTGACTTTGAAAACAGGCGGAAGTCCGCTCAGAACCGGCCGGCTGAGCCAGGGTTCGCACGTCATGTATCCGCACACAAATCGCGAAATGTCCCCGCCGCCGCCGGCGCGCAACGGGCTCAGATCGCGCGCCTTGATCTTGTCCGTGATCCCGTAATTCGGGAACGGCCGGCTCAAGCGGTCGCCACTGCTCATCGAGTGGGCGTCGCCGTGCGGAAACAGCACAATGTCCCCCGGCTCGAGTTCGATGCGGTG
>CAZXCO010000127.1:0-3122 GCA_964639095.1 uncultured Solibacteraceae bacterium | reverse complement strand
TGTCGATGGCGTGCGTGCCCAGCCACACCAGATGGCTGGTCAGCCGGGTGAACTCGGCGAGCATCACGCGCGTCCACTGAGCCAGCGGCGGGATCTCAAGACCCAGCAGCTTTTCGGCGGCCAGACAGTAAACCAGATTGTTCGACAGGGGAGCCAGATAGTCGATGCGGTCGGTGAGCGTGACGCCCTGCTGATACGTCTTGACTTCGAATTCTTTTTCGATGCCCGTATGCAGGTAACCGATGTCGGGCGCGGCTTTCAGAATCGTCTCGCCGTCGAGTTCCAGCAGCAGACGCAGAACCCCGTGGGTCGACGGGTGCTGTGGCCCCATGTTGAGGACCATGCTGCGCCTGCCGGAACCGTCGCGCGTATGCCGTTGATAATCCTGCTCGACTTCGAGTTCGCTCGTAATCCCGCCGTCGGACAGCACCGCGGAATCGTTGGCGTCGCTCATGATGCGGATCCCATTTCTTCAAAGACTCCTAATATCGCGTACCCGTAACCGGAGAATCCTTGCGGAGCGGATGGCCGACCCAGTCGTCGGGCATCAGGATCCGCGTCAGATCCGGATGGTTCAGGAAACGGACGCCGAAAAGATCGAACACCTCACGCTCGTACCAGTTGGCCGAGCGATAGACGGCAAACGCCGATTCGATCTCGGGGTTCTCTCCGGATACTCGCGCCTTCAACCGGAGGCGCTGTTTTCCCGCAATCGACTGCAGGTGATAGACGACTTCGAATCGCGGCTCAGCCGGATAACGATCGACTCCGGTCACGGTGCTCAGGCGTTCAAACTTCAACTGGTGTTTGACGCGCTTCAACGCCTCGAGAATATTGGCCGGGTCAATTTCGACAGTCAGCTCATTGAACTCGAATTTGGCCGTTGTGGCGAGGTCTTCCAGAGCACGGGCAGTCGGGTTGTCGCGCAGTTCGTCGGGAATCATTTCGATGTCAACTCCGCCGGCGTCAGGTCGAGCCGCACGCTCCGGGCCTCACCCGGCTCGGGCTCCTCGTGCGCCCACTCCAGGACGCCCTTCTTCCAGATGAAGAAGAAGCCCGCCAGAATCAGGATCACGAACGTGAGCATCTCGATAAAGGCGAACATCTTGAGCTGCTTGAAGACGACCGCCCACGGATAGAGGAAGATCGCCTCAATATCGAAAAGAATGAAGAGCATCGCGACCAGATAAAACTTCACACTGAAGCGGTGCTGGGCGTCGCCCGTGGGGGCAATTCCGCACTCGTACGGCATGTCCTTGACTTTGTTCTTCAGCTTGCGCCCGATCGCGAAAGACAGCGTCACCAGAGCAGCCGCGATCACCATCGCAAGGACTGCCTGCAGCAGCACAGGAAACCACGTTTCGGCCAGAGTAGTAGGCATTTAAGAAAGAAGATTGCAGGGCGGGCCTGCCCCCACCGACTATAATAATCCACGGAAACGCGTGTCAACGGAAAATCAGGTTACAGTCAACGGCGAGCGTCGCGCGTTCCCGGCGCAGACGACGCTTCTCGATGTGGTGCGCGCGCTCCAGCTGGAACCGGAACGCGTGGCCATTGAACTCAATCGCGCCATCGTGAAGCGCGAAAAGTGGCCCGGCACGTTCGTCGAAAGCGGCGCCGAAATCGAAATCGTGCAGTTCGTCGGCGGCGGATAACAGAGGGGCGCGGGCGATAAGCCCGCCCGCGCCGCCGGTCAGGCGAAGCTTCTTACCGCGTGCGCTTCGTCCTCGTGGACGTCGAACACCGTATAGAGCTTCGTGATCTGCAACAGGTCCTTGACCCGTTTGGTAAGGCTGAGCAGTTTCAGCGTGCCACCGGCGTTGGCAACCGTCGTAAAGCCGGAAACCAGTTCGCCGATCCCCGAGCTGTCGATGTAAGAAACGTCGCCCAGATTCAGCAGAATTTTCTTGTTGCCCTTGGCCGTGAGCTCGCGCATGGCATCGCGCAGGGCGCTCGATCCTTCACCGAGCGTAATCCGGCCGGAAACATCAACCACCGTCACATCACCCACCTGGCGGGTATTCAATTTAACACTCACTTGCGCCCTACCTCCTCGAATTTCGCACAGCGCACGGCGGATCCTTCACCATGCCCGTCGCGTAAAATTATTCTTCCCGCGGCCCCATATTCTTGACCAGAGTCACTTCCGTGCCCGCCGGAGACAACTTCCGCACCTTCAGATCGTCCATAAAGGCGCCCATTAAAAATAATCCCCGGCCCGAATGCCGGAGCAGATTCGTATCGTGCAGGGGGTCCGGAACCTCCTGCATTTCGAAACCTTCGCCCTGGTCCGTAATACGGACCGTAAAACGGACGCTCGATTTTTCGACGATGACATGCACCTGTTTGTTCCGGTTGTAGCGATTGCCATGGACTACGGCATTGACCATACATTCCCGTACGGCCATGCCGATCCGGTGCCTGTCGTCCTCGTCGAAACCGGCCTGCTCCGCCTGCTTCAGAATCTCGCCTTCGGCGAGATCGACGCTCTCGAGTGTGGATGGGTAGTGATGGTCGAGCAAGTGCTTTGCGCCTGTGTCCAGTTCCATTTCAGCTCGATGCCATATGCTGCCGGGGAGCGTAATGACGAAACGCTACCATAAACCGCCGTTCCACCGAAAGTCAAGGTTTCCCAGTGGGTTGTACCCAGAATAGCCCACCCGGAGCGGAAATCCCCTGCCACTTTCAGGCGGCGGCGCATGCGGCACGTCTCCTTCTCTGGAGACGCACTCTAAGGACGCGCCGGAACGCAGCTAAGGTACCATGTAGGGCGATGACACCATCCCAGCCCCGGATCGTACTCGAGAAGTCCGCCGACTACCGTGAAAGCTACGCCAACAGCGTGCAGATCCGGGTCAACCTCTGGGATTTCTTTCTGATGTTCGGCAATATCAATCAGACCTCGCCGGAGAACGTGCAGATCCAGAATTTTCAGGGAATCTACGTCAGTCCGCAGCAGGCAAAAGCTTTGCTGAACGTTCTGCAGCAGAATATCAACCAGTACGAATCCGCTTTCGGCGAGATCCGGCTGGAGCCGCAGGCCGGCTCGGGATTCGTTCAGTAACCGGGCGGCATGCCGGGCCTTCGCACGCGGCCGGCCCGCGGGCGTCCTGCGATGCGGC
>CAZXCO010000126.1:0-4652 GCA_964639095.1 uncultured Solibacteraceae bacterium | reverse complement strand
CTGTAGGACTCTCGGAAGGGCCCATGGGAGGTGATGACTCCCAGAAGCTCCTGCCCTGGAGAGGAACAGGACTCCTCTCCGGGGCGCAGTAAACCTCCGGTTCACGGCAGAACCATCACTCTATCCCGAAACCCCGAACGTTGCCTCGGCCTTCCGGCCCCTCAGCTACCTGCTCACTGGGTCATTTTTGAAAAGCAGATGTGGGTCACTTCTGCCAAGCGCCGAAGTTCCAGGTGGTGTTTCCGCGCGCGTCGACAGGCAAGTCACGCGATTTCGGGACGATTCCATTGACTCACGACCACGGACGCTGGCTTGCAACTTGTTTGGAGCAAAGCTGCCGGAAGCCAACAAGATCCGCGCGAGAAGGCGTTGAACATGGCACGAAGTGTTGGTGATCGCTACGTCTGCGAAAAATGCGGGGCGACGGATGAATCTGATTCCACCCAAGAAATAGTGGATCTCATTTGCACATCGCGGAAATCAAAAGGAGCAGTGAAAGGATCAGCTGACACCGGATATTGCGAATATTCGGACCTTCGCGAAATCGACCGCGGCCAGATAGCACACTACCGTAATAAGAAGGCCCAACACTATTCCGGGCGACAGGGGAGCCATCAGAACTCCTGATACTGCAAGCAGGCTGACGAGCACGAGGTCGGCGCACGAGCTGCCCACCATCCACAGGCTGGGCAGCGATTTCCACAGATGACTCCGCTCCCGAACCAGATAGACGGTACCCTGGCCTCCAAACACGAGCGTCAGAAACACCAGGGTCTGAATCTGCGCCGGCGGCAACCGCAGCACATGCAGGCCTGTGAAAAGGACCCCGGCGGAGAACAAAACAAGCAGAGCAGCGAGCGGCGCCGCGGTGAACATCAGATTCCGGATATGCCAGCGTTCAGGCATCCGGGAGAATGAGACGCGATCGGTGGCGATGGACATGGTAACGAAATCGTTGGTAAACAGCAGCAGCACAATCAGTACCGGCGTTGTTACGAGTGACCTGGCGACTACAAGACCGATAGAGAGAAAGACCGCGATCTCGAGCGTCTTGATGATCTTGTTCAGCGTATAAGTGAGCATTCGCTGATAAATGCGGCGGCTCGATTCAATCGCGGAGACAATATCGCCAAGTCCGGGGTTGGTCAAAACAATGCTGGCCGCGGCTTTTGCAACGTCGGTCGCGTTCGCAACCGCGATACCCACTTCCGCCTGTTTGAGCGCAGGAGCATCATTCACTCCGTCACCCGTCATCCCCGTAACGTGACCCGCTTTCTGAAGCGCCTGAACAAGCCCGAACTTGTCCTCCGGAAAGACGCCCGCGAATACATTGCACCTGGCGGAGGCCCTGTTGATGTCCGCGCGCAGATGATCGGAGGAGCAAGTCTCGCCCGATATTCCCACCTGGGCGGCAACAGTGCGCGCTGTCGCAAGTCCATCGCCCGTAATCATTAAAACGCGGACTCCAAGGGAGCGAAGACTCGCGATCAATGCGGGAGAATCGTCGCGAGGCGGATCGAGCAACGCGATCAGGCCGGCAATAGCCATTCGGTTCACCGGTCCCGCTGCCACTGCCAGCACCCGGTAGCCCTCGCCCGCCAGTAACTCGGCTTCCTGAGGAACTGCGGCAACGACCAGAGAGGCAATTGTGGCGGGGGCTCCTTTCACAATCCGGATGGTCTCTTCTCCGCGCGTTACCAGCGCTTCTGAGCACTTCGTTGAAGGGTCGAACGGAATAAACCGCCGCAGAGTAAAGCCCGCCAGGTTGACGCTTCGACTTTTGGCGGCAGCGAGAATCGCCATGTCGATAGGGTCCTGCGTCGCTTCATCGGAAGCCAGCGCGGCATACAGGATGACATCCACCTCGGAATAAGGCATCTCGGCCGTAACAGTTGCGACGGACAACTCATTCTTCGTGAGCGTGCCGGTCTTGTCCGTTGCCAGGGAATCCATAGCCGCGGCTTCTTCGATTGCGGAAAGGCGACTCACCAGCACTCCGCGGGCTGCCAGTTCTCTCGTTCCGAGAGCGGATGCCAATGTGAATGTCGCCGGCAACGCGACGGGGACCGAGGCCACCAGCAGCATGAGACAGAAAGGCAGAATGTCGCCCCAGCCCAGGCCTGACCAGAGCGCGAACGCCAGAACAGCCGCAGCGACCACCACATCGAATGCGACGAGGTATTTCACGATCGTAAAGATAGTCTGCTGCAGGTGGCCCGCACCTTTTGCTTCGCGTACGAGCTCTGCGGTTTTCCCGAAATACGTGCGGTCTGCGGTTGCCGTCACAACCGCGCTCGCTTCACCACGCCGGATGATTCCCCCGGCGTAGCCGATGGCTCCTGCCGAACCTTCCACGGCTGCCGATTCGCCCGTTACCGCCGAGTGATCGATCAGCGCGTCGCCTCCGATAATGCGTACGTCTGCCGGGATGATATCGCCGACTCGCAGATAGATGACATCACCGGGAACGATCCTTTCGCCGGCGATTCTCTGCCACGAGCCATCTCTCCGTACGCGCGCCTGAATCGACAACTGACGACGCAGGAGCGCCAGCGCCTGCCGGGCGCGGTCTTCCTGGGCGAAACTCAGGGCTGCGTTGAAGACAAGCAGAACAGCGATGACGGCCGCTTCGATATTCTTATGCAGCAACAGCTCCAGCAGGATGGCGGCTTCGAGCATCCAGGGAACCGGAGCCCAGAACCGCGTCGCCAGCTTTCTAATCTTGTGGACCGGCTCCTCTCGAACCGAGTTTGGTCCCCATTGCGCGAGAAGAACTTCTGCCTGTGCGGTCGTCAGACCGGCGCCAGGATCGGGAATCGAAATGCTTACAGCGTTGCCCATCCGCGCTCTCGTGAACCATTGTCGTCTGAATCTGTTCACACATTTGGAATCGGAGACTCACGCCTGGCTTCAATTTTTAAGACGCCTGATCAGAGTCTTCCCGGGGCTTTCTGTAGTCCACCCAGGCGCTGATGAGCTTGTAGAGTTCGTCAGCCAACAGTTTTGCAACGTCAGGTTCAGTCGCCGCCACCGCATTCAGTTGCTGAGGAGCCGCTCCAGCGTCTCAAGGTCTTCGCTGAGATATCGGCGGCCGCCTTTTCGAGCTCCGAGCCACAGCACGCGGGCGTCGCCCCGCGCGAATCGCAGAGGGGCCATTGCCTGCACCCACCCCGGAACGTGAAGCCGCAGCGGATCGGATACTGCCATCGCTCGACCGGGGATGGATCCTTCGCCCATCTCGCATTGTTTCGCTGAAAACAAATCTCCGATGGCTGCGGTCGCCGAGGCCAGATAGGCTGTATCGGAGGAATTCACTGCTGGGATTTCGAGGAGCCTCGACAACATCTTCTCCACGCTGGAGCGGAGAAATACGACGCGGGTGAGAAGCCGTTGAGCCCGCGTTCTCAGATATGCAAACAGGCTGAGCAACAAGCAGGCAACCGCGAACGCAATGCCAGCGAAAAAGGGGTCGCGGGCGGCGTGTTCGATGACTCCCAGTCTGGTTTCTGCGATGAACCCCAGTCAGATGGCGAGCGCCGCCATACTGCCGTTCACCAGAAATCGGATAAACGCGTCAAGCAGGAGGAAACGGTAATCCTGGAGCAGTACAAATATCGCCAGTGGGATTCCAGCGTGATGTACTGCCGCTTCACCGGACCACGCCTCCCGCGCCACTGATGTCGCCGTGAGAACGGCAAATCCGATGGTCACCAGCAGAATCGCGGCGTAGTGGAACCGGGAAGCACCAGTGAGGAGGTCGATGATGTGCAGGATGACCGCAATTCCGCTCACCGCGTATCCGGTGATCCAGAGTGCGGCGCTTCTGGACCGGAGGGAGATGTGCAGCAAAACGGCAGGGAGGACGCTCAGCACTGAAAAGCTGAACCTGAAATTCGCCCCTGCTGTTCCGACCGAGCCGGTGCGGACAGAACAACCGAGGACGTTCGTGATAAACGGCCGCGATCGGTCTGCGTTGCTGAATCGCCCGGTACAGATCCGATTAAACCTGCTCGGCGCCGCCCGGCCTACCTGTACGTCCACCCGCCATTCCTTCAGGTTACGTTAAATATATACCGGCCAATATTTATGACACAGTAGTACTAGTGCGCCAGGCTTTCTGTCTTCCGTCCCGTCAGCCGCGCTTTGCGTTCTTCAAACTCTTCTGTCGAAATCTCGCCAGCGGCGTAACGGCCTTCGAGGATTTCGAGCGGTGTGCGTTCCCTTGGCGGCGGTGGCGGTCCAGGTTGTTGCCGCAAAAGTGCGATAACCAGCAGGGCTGCCAGCAGTACCCAAAAGAACCACCAAAACAAATGCATTCCGAACATCCAGCCGTTCCCGTACCACATACGGCTTCTCCCTTCCTCCCTCGCCCCGCCCGTCACTCCTCGCCTCGTGAGTGGTTCCGCGTACACGGGCAACGGTGCGCGAGACCGTTCTACTTCCTGGTTTCGCCCCTTGCTGTTCCGCCACCCATCATCGAGCCGGACATCATGTGCTGCATCATGTCCATCATGTGGGATTGGGCCTGAATCTTCGTCTGTAACTCCTTGAGCAAGGCGCCATGCTCCGCGAGTTTCTTCGCAAGAGCATCCGGGTCTTTCTCCGCTTCTATTGCTGCGAAGCTCTTTAGGAGTTGATCCACCAGCTTGTTC
>CAZXCO010000125.1:0-2115 GCA_964639095.1 uncultured Solibacteraceae bacterium | reverse complement strand
GCCAGAGAGTGTAACCGAAACTGTAACCATCGCACGATAGATGGCGATACTGGGCGATACCGCCGGTGCTTTACAATCAACGAGTTGAGAATGGGCGGCACTGGGAAATAGTGGCGGTTTTCGATTCAGGTTCTAGTTGGGGCAACTCAGTGGAGGTTCAAGTCCTCTCATCCGCACCAAAATCAATACGCAATTAGTAACGAGTCGGGCTCGTTTGTGAGAGCTAGCCTGGGTTGTGCCGCGCCTCGCTTGCGGGTGGTGACCAGATTACAGCCCCCCCTGCTGCTCTGGAGCGCGACGGTGGCCCGCTCTACGAAACGCCCCGAGGCTGGGCTGTCGCGGAGCCGGCAGAATCAGCCCTTGAACGAATCGAAGCTGCGGCCCCCCGGAAGCCGCCGCGATGTGGTCAGATGATGTTCACACCGTGGCGGGAATGTCGGTCTTGCCATGGCTGGGCGCCCCGTCGACAGCGGGTCACCCGCTCGACGGTCAGTCGCGTGAAAACCGGATTCACCTGAATCAACTGGCATACGGAACTGTGAATGTTTTCAGTGTGTTGCGCTCAGGCGCCGATGCGTTCCGCGATGGGCAGGAGTTTGCTCTGGTATTGATACATCACAGAAACGTGACTGCATGGGGATTGGCGCCCACGCTCGCAGCGCGGAGATATATGAATGCTCGAACCGGTTGGGGGCGGCGGTGATCGCTGAGGAGGCAGTCATGGAAAATGATGACAGGGCTTTCGAGGAAGTCGTCTCCAGAGCCTTTCTGACAGCTCACCTGTTAACCGCGGGCGCAGAACAGGCCGAAGCCGCCGTAACTGAGGCGCTCAGATCGTGGAGTCCGGATCGGGACTCCCACGAGACGTTGTTCGAGAAGGTCCTGGAAGCCGCCATCCGCATACGCACTGGTTTGCCAATGCCAGCTGAACTGACCGGGGTCAGATCAAATTTTCCAGTGCAGTTGCGAGCCGTCCTGGAGCTTCCAACGCTCCTTCGCCAGTGCTTTATTTTGCGCGTCCTTGTCGGATTGCGATCGCAGGATTGTGTACGGTTACTGAACCTGCGTTCCAGCCAGGTGGCCGAGTATACAAGCGCAGCGATTGAGAGTCTGGCTGCCACAAGATACCGCGGGTGCCGAGGCTGATAACCCGCGAAGCCCATCCAATGAAAAGACTAAAATGATTGGGTGCAGCAACCTTATCTGAACACCCGAGAAGACCCTGGCTACCGATTCCTGGGCGTTCCGACGCTGACGAGGGCGACGGGCGAAACGACGAGTGGGGCATTCGGGATAATCGAGCACTGGGACATGCCGGCGGGATTTGGCTCGCCCTATCACACGCATCATCGGGAGGACGAGTCCTTCTATGTGCTGGAGGGGAACGTGGCGCTCGTATTTGACGGCAAATGGCTGAAGGCCGGGCCCGGCGCCTTTGTGTACGGGCCGCGCGAGATTGCGCATGGCTTCAAGGTAATCGGGGAACGGCCGGCCAGGATGCTTGTCGTGTGTACGCCGGCCGGGTTCGAGCGATTCGTCATGGATCAGGCGACACCGATGGCAGAGCCTCCGTCGCCGCCCGATATGGAGCGATTAATGGTCCTGGCGGAGCGGCACGGAATCGAAATCCACGGACCGTTGCCTGAAGTCCCCGCAGAGTTGGGCCGGTAAAGAGCCCCGGCACTCGGATTTGGAGAAACGGCTTCCCCGCTTGCTGCTGAACCGGAACACGACCGCCAGCCTCCCCGGATTGACGGCACGCGGCCAAATCTGATGATGGTTGCGGGACGTTGTTATGGGATAATCGTCCGCAGCGTGATGCTTCGGTCCGTCCTGTTCCGAGTTGCGGCACTCCTGTTGGTTCTGAGCGTCGGCGCATGCCTTGCGCAGGATGTTTACGAAGCGCTTTCGCACAAGCAGAGTGTGCTGCAAAGCCAGTCATGCCCTGACGACGGATCGGGGAACGAGTGTTTTTGCTGTTGCGGACACGTTTTGCCCGTAGCCATTTCCCACTCCCAGCCGGAGGTCCGTTTTGTTCCCATACAATCTCCAGTGCCGGAAATCATAGTCGATCTTCCTCCAGCAAGAATTCTGCATCCACCCCGCGCGTGAATT
>CAZXCO010000124.1:0-3003 GCA_964639095.1 uncultured Solibacteraceae bacterium | reverse complement strand
GCCCGCCGAGACGAGGAAAAGTCGCGCGCCAAAGAACGCGTCTACTCGTTCCGCGACGAATTCGGGCAGTGGGACCCCAAAAACCAGCGCCCGGAACTGTGGAACATCTACAACGCGCGCGTGGACAAAGGCCAGCACATCCGGGTATTTCCCCTTTCGAACTGGACCGAACTGGATGTCTGGCAATACATCGCCCGCGAGCGCATTCCGATCGTTCCTCTGTATTACGCCAGGCCGCGGCCGATGGTGGTGCGGGGCGGCGCGCTGATTCCGGTCGAACAGGAGTTCATGCTGCTGCCCGGCGAAAAGCCCCAGATGGTGATGTGCCGCATGCGGTCGCTCGGCTGCAGCCCGTGCACAGGCGCCATTCGTTCGGAAGCCGACACGATTGAAAAGATCATCGACGAGATGAAACTGGTGCGCCGCTCCGAACGGGAGAATCGCGTGATCGACCACGATCAGGAAGGCTCGATGGAGATCAAGAAGAGGGAAGGATACTTTTGAGCGCCCGGAAACATCAGTCTCGCGCTTCTGCAGTGCGGGGCGCCCTGTGAGTTTACTGCGTTTTTCCACTGCAGGCAGCGTCGATGACGGCAAAAGCACGCTCATCGGACGTCTGCTTTACGATTCCAAAGGCGTCTACGAAGACCAGCTCGCGAGCGTGGCGAAAGCCTCGAGCAACGGCGGCGGCCAAATCGATCTCGCGCTGCTGACCGACGGGCTGCGTGCCGAGCGCGAACAGGGCATCACGATCGACGTCGCCTACCGCTATTTCTCTACCCCGAAGCGCAAGTTCATCATCGCCGACACTCCGGGTCACGAACAGTACACACGCAACATGGCGACCGGAGCCTCGACGGCGGACCTCGCGATCATCCTGATTGACGCGCGCAACGGCGTGCTGCCCCAGTCGCGCCGCCACGCTTTCATTGCGAATCTTCTCGGGATCCGGCACTTTGTGGTCGCGATCAACAAGATGGATCTGGTCGGGTTCGATCAGCCGGTCTATGACGCGATTCGCAGTGAATTCACGAGCTTCATGAAGCGAATCGGCGCGCCCGGCCCGCTCTTCATCCCGATCAGCGCGCGCGACGGAGACAACGTCGTCGAGAAGAGCGCGCGCAGCCCCTGGTATGACGGGCCGCCATTGCTCCAGTACCTCGAGGATGTTCCGATCGACATCGCCAATGAAAACTTGCCCGCGCGATTCCCGGTGCAGTACGTCCTGCGTCCCGATCTGGATTTCCGCGGCTATGCGGGCCAGTTGGCTTCGGGAGTCCTTCGCAAAGGCGACCTCGTTGTCGCGCTTCCGGCAAGGCGGCATTCGCGCATCGAGCGCATCGTAACCTACGACGGCGATCTGGCCCAGGCGCACGCGCCGCAATCCGTCACAATCTGCCTCGAGGACGAAATCGACATCAGCCGGGGCGACATGATCGTTCCCGCCCTTCACACACCCCATGTGGCGCGGCGCTTCCGTTCGAGCATCGTGTGGATGAATGCGAAGCCGCTCGAACCGGGGCGAAGCTACTTCATCAAACACACGTCGCATCAGGTGCGCGGTGTGATCCGGAGTATCCATCACCGGCTCGAGGTGAATACGCTGGCGCACGTCGCGGCGCAGAGACTGGAACTGAACGAAATCGGCGAAATTTCGGTCGAAACGCACCGGCCGCTCTTCTTCGATCCCTACACGCAGAACCGGGTCACGGGCGCGTTCATCGTCATCGACCCGCTTTCGAACGAGACGCTGGGTGCGGGCATGATCATCGACGTCGAGGGCAAGGAGGAGACGCGCGGGCAGGTCACGGCCGCCGAGCGCGCCACGCGGTTCGGCAATCGTCCTGCCGTGATCGCGGTGGACGATTCCGAAGCCGCGCTGCTGCTGGAACGCGAGTTGTTCGATCGTGGAGCGCTCGTAGCGGTTGCGAGTCATGCCGAGCCCGCCGCCGTGGCGCTGGCGCACAACGCAGGCATGATCCTGATCGTGCCAGGCGCAGCGCCGGCGAACGCAATCGACGCCCGGAAGCTGGCGACGCACGAAATCGTCGTCGCGCTGGAACGTCGCGGCGTTCTGATCGGGCACGAAGAGCAATTACTCGAAGGCGAGGGGATTTAGCAGGCCGTCCCGGGACGGCTTGTGTCCGAATCCCGGGCGCACATAGAATAGGCGGGGCGGCTTCCATGCCGCCGCAAACAGCCATGAAACTTTCCTCGCTTTTCTGGATTGCGGGAGTCCTTTTGTCTTCAGCGGTGGCGCAGGCGCAGCCCCGGCCGCCTCAGAAGCCGCTTTTGCCCTGCGGCGTTCAGGGCGATGCGGAAATCCTCTGCGGAACGCGATCTCCGGAGGATCTGGAGCAAACTCCCGACGGCAAGTACCTCATCGTCAGCGAATTCGTGAATGCGCGCAATGGAGGCGCCTCGGGCGCGCTCGTCCTCTTCGACGCGGCCAAAAAGACCTTCGAGAGAATACCGGTGAGGGCGGCGCCGCTCAAGGGCTGGGGCGACGCCATGTGTCCGGGCGCGCCCGGCGAGACACTGACGCCGCATGGAATCTCCCTCTCGAAGCGATCCGGAGGCAAGTGGCAGCTCTACGTCGTCAACCATGCCGACCGGGAATCGATCGAGATGTACGAACTCGAAAAGCGGAACGGCGAATGGGCTCTGGCGTGGCACGGGTGCGTCGTCTCGAAGGAGGGTTATAACGATGTCGCGGCGCTGCCCGACGGGAGTTTTATCGCCACGCACCCGACCGCGCTCGCAAAGCCCGGGGCCAAGCTCTTTACCGGCGAGCCGAGCGGCTATGTTTCGCGCTGGACGGCCGCCAGCGGGGAAAAGGAACTGCCGGACACGAGACAGGGATATCCGAATGGAGTGCTGGTCAGCGCCGACGGCCGCTACATGTACTTCAACGCATGGACGGCAAAAGAGGTCCACAAATACGATTTGAACCAGCTGAAAGACCTGGGTAAGGTCAAGCTCGATTTCATGCCCGACAACATC
>CAZXCO010000123.1:0-4362 GCA_964639095.1 uncultured Solibacteraceae bacterium | reverse complement strand
ACGAAAAGGAGAATCCTCCTGCGTTCTATGCGGTACAGCCTCCGGGCTCAATCCGCGCCCTTAGTCCGAGGCAGCTCCCGACGGATCATGACCCTGCGGTTTCGACCCGCGTATATCAGAGTGATCAATCGTCGCCACAGCACCGCCGCTGCCACCTGCTCTGTCTTCCCAACAACAAAAAGGCCGCGCTCTCCCCTTGCGGGGAAGCGCGGCCCAGAAAAAAACAACCGATCAATTCCGTGAGGGATTGACAGGTCGCTCCATATCAGAACGCGAGCCGCAGCGCAAACTGCATGGCGCGCGGATCACTGGCGAGCGAGGTAATGGTGCCGACGGCTCCCGAACTCAGGTTATTATTCGGCTGACCGAAGATCGGACTGTTCGCCAGATTGAAAACCTCCCATCGCGCCTGCAGGCCGATTCGTTCCGTAATCGCAAAATCGCGCATCAGCGAAAAGTCGAAAAGAGCGGTACTCGGGCCGCGCAACGAATTCCTTCCGGAATTTCCAAACTGCCCGGCCTGCTGCAGAGCGAAGGCATTGCTTCCGTTCGGGTCGAGAGCGGTGCAGGCCTTGTTGTTGGAGGCATAGAACCAGCAGTTCACGTTGTTGAGCATTGCCGGCACACCGATAACGTTCGGCACGGCCGTTGCGAGCCCGTAAGGATCGATGGCATTGTTGAAGTTGCCACCAGACGTGATGTTGAATGGCCGGCCGCTGTAGTAAGTGAACAGACCAGACATTCTCCAGCCGCCGAGGATTGCTGCCCCGGCTCCGTGCGTCAGGAACGGTTTGCCCTTTCCGAAGGGGAATTCATATATGTAGCTCGCCACAAACCACTGCGGGAAGTCGAAGTCGCTGGGGCCGCGCCATGCGTTCTGGTCTCGTCCGTTTTGCGATCCACCCGAGTTGCTCTCCAGCTCCTCCGGTGTGTCGTCGATGCTTCTCGACCACGTATAGGACACGTTCAGCGAAAGGCCCTGTGCGAAGCGCCGCGTGAGTGAAAGCTGAAGCCCGTTGTAGCTTGCATTCCCTATGGACTGCTGATATTCGAGTTCGCCGAAGTTCGGATACGGCGTCACCCCGTTGATCGGTTGATTCAGGTCGGACAGTACAGCGAGGTGCGTCGACTTGGTTCCGACGTAGTTGGCTTCGAAAACCAACTGCGCCGGCAGCTGCCGTTGTATACCGAAACTCCATTGCTGGACATATGGCGTCGGCGCGTATGGGTTGACCGTGCGGATATGCGTGAGCTGAAAGTTGATGTTCGCCGGATCCAGCCAGTTCGCCGGATATCCACTCTGCAAATTGAAGAGCGGCGTCGTGGAGGTGGATGGAATAGAGCCTGTGGTTTGAACCAGGAAGGGCGGATTCAATGCCAGCTCGTCCTCGCTGCCGAAACGCTCGAGGGTGAGATAGAAGAGACCGTAGCCCCCACGAATCACGGTCTTCTGGTCATGTGAATAGGCAAACCCGATGCGAGGAGCGAAATTGTGGGTATTCACATCCACCAGCGTGCGGTTCCCAAGTGAACCCCCGCTCGCAAACTGGAGCGAACCGTTTCCTGCCGGATTGAAATTGGCGAGTTTGTTACTGCCGGAATAAGGCGGCGTCGCGAAATCATAACGCAGACCCAGATTCAGTGTCAGTTTCGGAGTTACCTTCCAGTCGTCCTGAGCAAAACCGGAAGCCATCCACAGCCGCTGGTCAACGAAGTAGGTATTGGAGAGCACTCCGCCCTGCACGGCGCCCAGAAGCGCGTCGGCGTAGGGAAGGCCGGTTCCGGCAACACACTGCGAATTGGCGCCTCGCTGGCAGGTGAAGATACCCGTGAACTGCAGATTGCCGTGGACATCGGCCTCATCCTGGAAAATATTCCGCATAGGCGCCCGGACATCCGCCCCGAACTTGAATGTGTGCTTCCCGCGAATCAGAGAGACTGTATCGACATATTGATACTGCTGCGGATTTTGCTGCTTGGGAAGAAAGTCCGGTGAGCCGAGAAATGTGTAATTCGAAAACGTGATCGCCGGCAATCCGCCGCCCGTAGCCGGGTTGAAGGGAACGCCTGGAACAAAGTCGCCGGCCGGTGCAAGATTGAAAGACAGTTGGACGTCCTCGGACGTGTTGCGCACAAACCCCAGACGCAGGTCATTGACGAGTGAAGCGCTGAAGATGTGCGTCCAGCCGATGGCCGCGGCGTATGAGTTCAGCGTGGAATCGCCCCACGCCGAAGTGCTTGTTCCATCGGCGAGCCCCCCGAAATTTCCGGGCACGATGCGGCTGCGTGTCGATCCCGCATAGCGGAAGAAAACGGTGTCCGTGTCTGCGGCATGCCAGTCCACGCGCGCATCATACGAATCGGTATTATCGCTGAACGGGCCGGTGCGTGCGAAGTTGTTGAATTCCCCCGGCAGATTCGGCTGCGGGAAGAGGCTCAACAGATTCAGCCCATTCTGACTGAGCAGGCTCGCCGGAATGGTGTTGTTCGGAAAAGGCTGATTCGTCGTCGAATCATAAATCGTTGGATAGGTGATGCCATTTGCCTGGCCGGCGGCCGGGCTGAAGTTCCCCGTACGTTCGTTCGGAAGCGGAACCGTGGAAGTACGCGTGATACCGCGAGCGATACGGCTTCCCTCATAGTTGAAGAATCCGAACAGTTTGTTTTTGACGATCGGGGCGCCGAAATTGCCGCCGAATTGATTCTGGATATCTTTCGGCTTCGACAGGCCGGCGCGATTCGAAAAGAAGTCGTTGGCGTCGAGAGCGTTGTTGCGCAGGTATTCGAACAGCAGTCCGTGATACTCGTTGGTTCCGGTCCTGGTGGATACGTCCACCGCCGCCCCCGGACTGCGGCCATACTGTGCCGAATACGGGTTCGTAATCACCTGGAATTCCTGCAGAGCATCGACCGAGGGCCTGGTGGCTTCCGTACTCAACTCCTGCACGTTCTCCGAAAACGTGTTGTCATCGATTCCGTCCAGGATGAAATCGTTCTGGAGAGAGTGAACGCCGTTGACCTCGAAATCGCCTGTGCGTCCCGAAGCCGTCGCGCCCCCCTGCTCGGTATAGCGATTCTGCTTGACGCCCGGAATCAGCCGCGTAAGATCATCCCAATTTCGCATGAACAACGGCGTGGACAGGATCACCTGGTTATCCACCACCATGCCGATGTCGGCATTATCCTGGCTCAGTGCCGCGGCCGCGGCTTTCACTTCAACGGACGTGCTCGCAGCGCCCACCGTAAGCTGAACATCGAGACGGCGGTTCTTTCCGGGATCGATCGTCACGCCCGCTGTGCCGCGATCGAATCCACTTTCGTCGAATGTTGCATCGTAGGCGCCGATGGGCAGACTCGAGAACAAGTAGTATCCCGTGTCGTCCGTCATGGCTGTGCGCTGGGCGCCCGTCGCCTTGCTTGTAATGGTGATCCGCACGCCGGCCACTTTGGCTCCACTGGGATCTGTGACCGAACCGCTGAGACTGCCAAGATCCGCCTGTCCCGAAAGAATGAGCACACCGGCAATAAAGCAGAGAAACAACCGGAAAACGCAACTTTTAGTACTGTGCATAGAAAAGGATTTCCACTGAGGCGAAAACTCAAAGTCTACCGGCGGGAATTGTCGGCCCTATGAAATAACAGTGAATATTCAGCAACATTCCGAATTCGCAATTGCGCCGTGACCTCGAAATCAGGTAACTAACGAGTTAGTGCTGTTCATGCATCGGTTTCCACTCTCTTTCTTACTCGCCGTGACACTGGCGGGCGCGCAGAGTCCTTCACTGGAATTTCTCAATCATGGCCGCCCTACGCTGGATGCACACAACTGTTATCCATATGACGGCCGTTGGATGGACCGTATCCATCGCGCATTAAGCCAGGGAGCCCCTGTAAGCATCGAACAGGATTTGGCGTGGTACCGTGATCCCTCAACGGGAGAAGGCCGTGTGGTTGTGACCCATTCACCGAAGACGGATGGCTCCGAGCCCACGCTCCGCAAGTACTTTTTCGAACGTGTGCGGCCCGTGGTGGAGAAGGCATTGGCGGAAAACAACAAGGCGCGCTGGCCCATGATCGTGCTGCACTTCGATTTCAAGGACAACCAGGTACCATTGCTGCGGGCCGTCTGGAAATTGCTGGGTGATTACGAGCCGTGGCTCACGACTGCCGTAAAGACGGCCGACGCCCACGATCTCGCGGCATTCGATGTGAAACCGATTCTCGTGATCACCGAAGATTCCGACGCGCAGCAGCGGGTCTTCTTCGATGACCTCCCCGTGGGCGCGAGACTTCGCCTGTTCGGCTCCGCCCATACCAACATGCCCCGCACGGAAAGCAGACAGCAGATCGAGCATCTCGCCG
>CAZXCO010000122.1:0-4148 GCA_964639095.1 uncultured Solibacteraceae bacterium | reverse complement strand
TGGTCTCGACCGGCAAGGGCCGGACCACTTGTGGCTATTTTCTTCCGGATAACGAACACATTCTGTATGCCTCGACTCATCTGGCGGGCGACGCCTGCCCTCCGGAAGCCGATCACAGCAAGGGCTACGTCTGGGCCGTTTATCCGGGTTACGACATTTTCGTCGCGAAGGACGACGGCAGCGACCTCAAGCGTTTGACCACGGCCGGCGGCTACGACGCCGAAGCGACGGTAAATGCCAAAACGAAGAAGATCATCTACACCTCAATGGCTTCGGGCGATCTCGACCTCTGGGAGATGAACCTCGACGGATCGAAAAAGACCCGGATCACGAAAACATTCGGATACGACGGCGGCCCGGTGATGTCGCGCGACGGGAAGAAGATTGCGTGGCGGGCGGGGCATCCGGCAACACCCGAAACGAAAGCGAAATATACGGAACTGCTGCACGAAAACCTGACCAGCCCGATGAAGATGGAGCTTTTCGTGGCCGACGCAGACGGGAAGAATGCCAAACAGATCACCCACTTCGGATGCGCTTCTTTCGCCCCCACCTTCACTCCGGATGGAAAAAAGCTGCTGTTCGCGTCGAACAAACAGGCGTGCGACTCCGATAAATTCGAGCTTTATCTCATCAATATCGACGGCACGGGTCTGGAGCAGGTGACCAATTACGGCGGGTTTACGGCGTTCCCCGAGTATTCCCCGGACGGAAAGAAGCTCGTGTTCGTGTCCGACTGGAAGGCGCCCGCCAAATATGAATTCAATATTTTCACCGCCGACTGGAAATAGCGGTAAGTCAGGTTACAACCGTCCTCAGGACGCCGCGGCTGAGTTTGTGAGGTACGGCAATTTTCGGCTCTGGCAATGGGCTCTGGCGCACATAGATAACTTTGTGAATAGTGGTACTAGTATTGCCACATTTGGTACTATCGGGCGTGCTGAATTACACGTGGGACGATATCGAGGCCGAGCTGGTACTCCGAAATCTCGAGGAACCTTCCGACGAAGGCCCCAAATTCAGTAATCTTTATCTGAAATTGCGTGAAGAATACCGCACCATTGCAGACGCCGCGCAGAAGCTCCTGAAAGATCCCGAGTAAGCCGCGAATCGACCCGCTCACCATTGCTGCCGCGGCATTGCGTCCACCAGCTTTCGTGTAAACGGATGCTGCGGGTTGCGAAAAATCGCCTCCGGAGGTCCGGACTCCACGATCCGGCCCCCGTGCAGAATTTCCACCCGGTGTCCCAGCGAGGCCACGGAGAGCAGGTCATGCGAGATGAAGAGCATGGCCGTCTGGTGGCGCCGGTTCAATTCCTGGAACAACCCAAGTACCGCCGCCTGCGTGATGGCATCGAGAGCGCTGGTGGGTTCATCGGCCAGCAGCACAGGCGGCCGGTGCATGATCGCAAGAGCGATCAGGAGACGCTGTCCCTGGCCTGTACTGAGTTCCCCGGCGCGTCGGGAAAGAAAGTCGCCGCTGGCGGGCAACTGCACGCTTTCGAGCAATTGCGCAAAGAAATCTGCCGCAGGGCGGCCTGGGCAGTGCGCGCGCCAGGTTTCTTCGAGGAGCGTCCGGACACGCAGGCGTTCGTTCAGCGCCGCCGCGGGACTTTGCGGCACATAACCGATCCGGTTCCCGCGCACGCCCCGCATTTCGCGCTGGCTGAGTTCGCTCAGTTCCCTGCCCGCCAGACGAATGCTTCCGGAGACTTCGCCGCCCCGGTAGTGCAGCAGCCGCAACAGAGAGAGCGCCAGCGTGCTTTTGCCTGAGCCGCTCAGCCCCACAAGCGCCACGATTTCGCCGGGCGCAAGACTCAGCGCGACATCGTGAAGGACCGTGTTCGCACCATAGCGGGCCGAGAGGCGGAATGCGAGAGCGGGTTCACCCGGGGGGTTACTGGATGTGCAGGGATTCGACATTCCAAAGGATCTGCGGCGGCGCCACCGAGGCCTGCAGGCCACGGAGCGACGGCGAAACAGCCACCAGATAATCGGGATTCACCAGATAGATCAGGGGAGCCTGCTCCACAATGAGGCGCTGCACTTCGTCGTATGCCTTTTTGCGCAAGGCCCGCGAAGGCTCGGAGGCCTGCAGCAGCTCGAGCTTATCGATGCGGGCTTCCCACGGAGTCGCCGGAGTCTTTTCCGAGGGCCACCACGGATGCTGGGGCCGCGAACTCAGCCAGATATTCATCTCCTCCACCGGATCGATCTCGACATTGGCAAACCCGAGCAGGCAGGCGTCATATTGCAGGGTTTTCGAAATGCGCTCGACCAGCGAGCCGAAGTCGAGCGTGACGATATTGACCTGTACGCCGATTTTTCGCAGGTCCTCCTGAATCACGGCCGCCATGGCCTGGCGGGCGCGGTTTCCGGAGTTCGTGATCAGTGAGAATTCGACGGGGTGGCCATCGTGGTCGCGCAGCACGCCCTGGCGGAGAGTAAAGCCTTCCTTTTCGAGCGTGCGCAGAGCGGGTTGCGGGTCGAAGGGCAACGGTTTGAGAGAGGCGTCGAACCAGAACCGGTTCGACGGCGAAACGGGTCCCGCCGCCGGGTGGGCATGGCCGCGAAAGACGATCCGGGCAAGATCGTCGCGATGGATCGCAGCGCTGATCGCCTTCCGAAAGGCAGTCGAGGTGAACCACTTGCGCTTCCACTCCGGCAGCGAAGCCGTGGAGGCCTGATTGAACCAGAGGAATTCGGAATCGAGCGATGCGCCGAGATTGCGCGCGGCGGCGGGCTCGCGGCGGGCAACCCGATCGAAGTCTTCCGGGTCCATCTTGTCGATGAGGTGCAGGTCGCCGCGCAGGAACCGCGTGACCTCGATCTCGCGGTTGGGTTGAATATCGATGCGGATCGAATCGAGATAAGGCAGCCGCTTTCCCGCAGGGTCGCGCTTCCAGTAGTACGGATTCCGGGCCAGCCTGACATAGTTCCCCGGCTTGTATTCGGCGACGAAGAATGGTCCGGATGAGGCCGGAAGGGCCGCGGTCCGGGAAGGAACGATGGAAAGAGAATCGAAGAGCCGATCGATGTCGGGCTTCGGCTTCGCGTAGCGGACGATGAGATCGAGCGGGGACAGCACGCGGACTTCGGGATCGCCCTCCGCGGAACGGAACGTGTCCCCGGCGGGCGCCGCCTGCTTCGGATCGAGAGCCGTTTTGAGAGTGCGCGCAACGTCCCCGGCGGTCAAAGGCGTGCCATCCGAAAATTTGAGTCCGGAGCGCAGATGGAACCTAATGGCGCGGCCGCCTTCGGTGAGCTTCCAGGATTCGGCGAGTTCGGGCTGAGTTCGGTCAGTTGCGCGATTGATGCGAACCAGAACGCCTCCCGTCAGATAACGAATGAGTTCGGAGTGCTGATCCGAGACATGGAGGGCGTCGAAGGTTTTCGGGTCGCCCGTGATTGAAAAGTGAAGCTCCTGAACCGGGCCCGCGGCGAAAAGGCGCGCGCCCGCCAGGCAGGCGACGGTCGTGAAGACGCGGGAACGCGCCTTCACGCCACACGCTCCGCGGCCGGGGGAATATGGCTGGCAGCCGTATCCGAGCGCACGGGCTGCAGCGCTTCGAGCGCAATCATCGCGAGCATCAGCAGCGCCAGTGGCGCGAGGATCCAGGGGTTGTCGTAGACGCGGCCCGGGTGCTGGAGTTCAGCCAGAAGATTGCCCCACGAAGGAAGAGGTTCGGCGACCCCGAGTCCGAGCAGCCCGAGATTGGCTTCCGAGAGAATGTAGGCCGGAATCAGCACGCGAAACTGCGCAATGGCGAGGGCGCGCAGGTGCGGCCATGCGTGAACCCATGCGATCCGCCACCGCGGCAATCCGGACGCAGCCGCCTGCAGCAGCCAGCCCGACTGCTTCATCTCCCGGATCGAGGCGGTGAAAATTCGCGCCGGCCACGCCCATCCCGCAACTCCCATCAGGCCAAAGGTTATCAGAATGGACTGAATCGGACGAGTATTCAGAGGGAGCACGGCGCGCAGGATGATGAACAGGAAAATCCAGGGCAGCGAGAGATTGAGAGTTGTAAAGGCGGTCAGCGCCCGGTCCATCCATGGCGCGCGCGCCGCCGCGGCAGACGAAAACAGGAGCGCGATCAGAACCGAAACCAGCGCGGCCGCCGGAGCCAGCAGGATCGAAATACGGG
>CAZXCO010000121.1:0-2240 GCA_964639095.1 uncultured Solibacteraceae bacterium | reverse complement strand
GATGGCCATCTCCCGGCCCTGCCGGGTCATCCAGCAGGCGACCACACGGTCCGTGCGCCGCTCATAGAACCGGTGAAGCGCCTGAATCGAGAGAAGCAGCCAGTTCTCGCTGCCCGGTATGGCGCGCAACCGCGCGAGTTGTGTCTCGGCATCCTCGCCGTAGCCGTGGAAACCGGCGAGCACAGGAGCCGGCCCGCCCGCCGCGGGAGGAACCGCGAGGTACCGCCCGAGAACCGTAGCTGCGATCGTCTGTTCGGTCATGAAAGCTGCACGCCCGCCCGATGCGGCTCTCAGGCGTAAATGCCGCGCAGCTTCATGGCGATGGCCACACGGTCGAGCGCGAGCATGTAAGCCGCCGTGCGGTTATCCACCTTGTGCTTCGCGGCATAAGCGGTCACCGCCTCGAAGCTCCCGACCATGATCTCCTGCAGGCGCGTGTTCACCAGATCCTCATTCCAGAAGAATCCCTGCCGGTCCTGCACCCACTCGAAGTAGGAAACCGTCACGCCGCCGGCGTTGGCCAGAATGTCTGGAATGACAAATACTTTCTTGTCCGCCAGAATCTCGTCGGCGATCGCCGTCGTCGGCCCGTTCGCGCCTTCGCACAGGATCCTGCACTTGAGCCGGTCCGCGTTTTCGGAAGTAATCACGTTCTCGGTCGCGGCCGGCAGCAGCACGTCGCATTCGAGAAACATGGCTTCATCGCGATCGATCGCTTCGGCGCCCGGAAAGCCCACGATGGAGCCCGTGTCGTGCCGGAACTCCGCGAGCGCCGGGATATCCAGCCCCTTCGGGTTGTAGACGGCGCCGTCGTATTCAATCAGCCCCACAATCCGAAAGCCGTTCGCCGCCATCAGCTTCGCGGCCATCCCGCCCACGTTGCCGAAACCCTGAATCACGACGCGCGCGTCTTCGGGGGCGATGCCGAGGCTCTTCAGGGCCTGCTGAGTGACGATCATGCAGCCGCGCCCGGTCGCTTCCTTGCGCCCGCGCGAGCCGCCCAGCTCCATGGGCTTGCCCGTCACGACGGCCGTCGTCGCGTGCCGCAGGTGCATCGCGTAGGTGTCCATGATCCACGCCATCACGCGATCGTTCGTATTGACATCGGGCGCCGGAACGTCGAGGTCGGGTCCGATTACGTCGATGATCTGCGCCGTATAGCGGCGCGTGATGCGTTCCAGCTCGCCGTCGGACATCATGGACGGGTCGCAGATCACTCCGCCCTTCGCGCCGCCGAACGGAATGTTGACGACCGCGCATTTCCAGGTCATCCACGAGGCCAGCGCGCGCACTTCATCCAGCGTCACGTCGGGGCCGTAACGCACGCCGCCCTTGCCCGGACCGCGCGCCAGCGAGTGCTGCACCCGGTAGCCCGTGAATACTTCGAGCCGCCCGTCGTCGAGCATCACCGGAATGTTCACCGTGATCTCACGCGTCGGCGCGCGCAGCACCTTGCGCAATCCGTCATCCATCCCGAGCTTTTCGGCCGCGTTATCGAAACGCGCTTCGGCCGAAAGCCAGGGGTTCGTTTCCTGCTCGTGCGTCAGTATCGGCAATGCCTTCTCCTTCAAAGTTGCGGATGCAGAACGGCTTCGACCGCCTTCTGAATCTGCGGATCGGAGTGCGCCTCCACTTCATCGCCCTTTTCCACCCCGAGCGCCAGATTGTAAATCTCGGTTTTCAGCCGCGACTGAATAAAATCGCGGTTCTCGGTCCACTCGGCCAGAGAAGGCTGAATCTGCCGCTGCGCAAGCCAGCTCTGAAACTGATCGAGCACCTGACCCGACACATCCCACCCGTCCGTAATCTTATGATCCCGGATGTACTCGGTGGCAAACGACGTAAACGATGCCGACTGCTCCAGCACGGCCCGAAACGGCGTCAACGGCGCCGGACCCACCTGGATATCGGGCACGATGCCGCCGCCGCCCGGCACCGGGCGCCCTTTGTCGGTTTTGAAATCGGTGCGCTCATTGGGGTGAATCGCCGTCGCGCCCAGTTCAAATTCCTCGGCGCCGAAGGCCCGCTGCGACGCGAAAGGCTTCTGAATCGAACGGCCGCTCGGAATGTAATAGAGCGCGGTCGTCAACGCCAGCCCCGTGTTCTCGGCCAGCGGGAAGACGCTCTGGACCAGACCCTTGCCGAAACTCGGCTCACCGGTGATGGTCGCGCGATCGTGATCCTGCAGCGCGCCTGAGACGATCTCGGAGGCGCTGGCCGTCTTTCCGTTGACGATCACG
>CAZXCO010000120.1:0-1835 GCA_964639095.1 uncultured Solibacteraceae bacterium | reverse complement strand
GTCGCTGATGGGCGTGGTGTTGCTTGCCAACTCTTTCAGCCTGGCCGCCATCGTGGAGGCGCAGAGGAAAGTCTGGTTCGTGGTTCCACAATTCGCCGGCTTTGTGCTCTTTCTGATCGCGGGCCTGGCGGAAACGCGGCGCATCCCTTTCGATCTTTCCGAAGCCGAGAGTGAGCTCGTCGCGGGATATCACTCCGAGTATTCCGGCATGAAATTCGGCATGTTTTTCGTCGGCGAGTACATGGGAGTCACCCTGATTTCGGCCATGATAACGGTCCTGTTCTTTGGCGGCTGGCTCGGACCCGCTTTACCAGGCGTGGTCTGGTTTCTGATCAAGACCTTCTTTTTCATCTCGCTTTTTGTCCTGCTACGGGCCGCGCTGCCTCGCCCGCGATTCGACCAGCTCATGTCGTGGGCGTGGAAAGTGATGCTGCCGCTCGCGCTGATCAACATTCTGCTGACGGGCGCAGCGGTGCTTATCCGGAGTTAATCGAAAATGTTCAGCATACTTCGAACCATCTGGTATGTCTTCCTGCATGCCTTCCAAAGGCGCATTACAGTTCAATATCCTGAGCAGAAGCCATATCTCGCGCCACGCTTCCGCGGCAGGATCGTTCTCTCCCGCGATCCCGATGGCGGCGAACGTTGTGTCGCGTGCAATCTTTGTGCGGTCGCGTGTCCGGTCGACTGCATCGCACTGCAGGCGACTGAGGACGAACACGGGCGGCGTTATCCGGAGTTCTTTCGCATCAATTTCTCACGCTGTATCTTTTGTGGCTTTTGCGAAGAGGCCTGCCCGACCTATGCGATTCAACTGACGCCGGACTTCGAGATGGGTGAATTTCATCGCCAGAACCTCGTCTATGAGAAAGAAGAGCTGCTCATCGACGGTCCGGGTAAATACGCGGGATATAACTTCTGGCAAATTTCGGGCGTTCAAATCAAAGACAAGGAAAAGGGCCATGCGGCACACGAATCCGAGCCGGTCGACGTGCGCTCTCTGCTGCCGTGAGACCGTTATGGAACTGACCTTTTACATCGCGGGGGCTGTAGCCGTAATATCGACCGCCACAATGCTGACGCGCCTGAACCTTGTGCATGCCCTCCTCTATCTGATTGTTTCGTTTCTCGCCGTCGGCGTGGAGTTTTTTATCCTGGGTGCGCCGTTTATAGCAGCGCTCGAAGCCATTGTCTATGCGGGCGCCATTATGGTGCTTTTCCTCTTCGTCGTCATGATGCTCAACCTCGGCAGGCATTCCGCTGAAACGGAAAAGCAATGGCTGACGCCGGGGATCTGGATCGGGCCTGCGATTCTCGCGTGCACCCTGCTCGTCGAGGTCGTTTATCTCGCACGAGGGGCATCGGCGAGAGTTTCGGTCGCCGCGCCCGGACCCAGGCAAGTCGGGATCGCTCTGTTCGGTCCTTACATCATCGGCGTGGAACTGGCTTCCATGGTTCTGCTTGCCGGCCTGGTGGGCGCTTATCATGTGGGATTTCATAAGACGGTGAAACCGGAGTTGCAGGATGATGCACATTCAGATGAGAGACGGGCTGATACTGGCGGGGATCTTGTTCTCGCTGGGACTGACCGGTCTTATCGTTCGTCGTAACCTGATTTTCGTTCTGATGTCGCTTGAAGTAATGCTCAACGCATCGGGCCTGGCTTTTGTTGTCGCCGGATCGCGCTGGGGCCAGGCGGACGGGCAGGTGATGTTCATCTTTATCCTGGCTGTCGCTGCCGCCGAAGTCGCTGTCGGACTGGCTCTGGTTTTACAGGTTTACTATCGGTTCCGGTCTTTGGACGTGGATGCGCTGAGCTGGATGAAAGGCTGATC
>CAZXCO010000119.1:0-6515 GCA_964639095.1 uncultured Solibacteraceae bacterium | reverse complement strand
CGGTGACGCCGGGGATTTCGCCCACGGCCGAAACAAGATCGGCGGCGATTTTCTTCGGCGGCTGCTTCAGACTTTTCGCCAGCTGGAACGCGACCGGAACGGCGATATCGCCGAAAGAGGCCTGGCGCGGCTGTTCCAGCGCGAACGGCGTCTCCACTCCGAAACGGGCGTGCAGACAGCCGCGGAAGGCCGCGTGAATGGTCTTTTCGAGATCGTGAAACACGGGAAATTTGAGTATACGGTGTGAAGCGCTCGCGGCGTCACCGCAGCCGCAAATGGTGGCATTCCGTCCGGAACAGCCGTGCCGTGGCCCGGAAGAAAGCGCGCTTCGCTTCCATTTGGCACGTACCCTGCTGGGCAAATCCCTGTTTTGTCACACTTTGAACGAGGCCGGCCGGTGAGGCGGAAATCCATGTGCGTGCCCGGGGTCCCGGGATGAACCAGAAAGTCTTCACCCTCGCGCCGGTGGATCTGGCGATTATCGCGATCTACTTCGTCGCCGTGCTGGCGATCGGCTTTTACCTGCGGCGATTCGCGAACAGCGGTCAGGATTTTTTCCTTGCCGGCCGTGAAATGACGGCCTGGGTGGCGGGTCTCAGTTTTCTTTCTGCGAATCTCGGTTCGCTCGAACTGCTGGGCTGGGCCGGGTCGTCGTATCAATACGGCATTCTGGCCGCGCACTGGTACTGGATCGGCGCGGTCCCGGCGATGCTTTTCCTCGGCGTCGTGATGATGCCGTTTTATTACATCTCGAAGACGCACTCGGTTCCCGGCTATCTGAAGCTGCGGTACGATTCCGCCGCCAGCGGGCTCAGCGCCATTACCTTCGCCGTGATGACCATCCTCATGTCGGGCGTCAACATGTATGCCATGGCCGTGGTGATGAAGGTGATGCTGGGCTGGAACATTCACTTCAGCATCTGGGTTTCCTCGATCACCGTCGGCCTTTACGTGGCGGCTGGCGGCCTTTACTCGGCGATCTTCAACGAAGTGGTGCAGTTCTTCCTGATCTGGTTCGGCGCCCTGCTGATTCCGATTTTCGGCCTCATCGAAACCGGAGGCTGGGGCGGCATGGTGGCGCGCATCCAGCGCAACTTTCCCGGGCAGGATTTCACGCACATGTGGTCCACCCTCGGACATTTTCGCGACAATCCGATGGGCATGCACTGGACCGGCATCGTCTTCGGCCTGGGGGCCGTGCTCTCGATGGGTTACTGGACCACCGATTTTCTGGTCGTGCAGCGCGTGCTCGCAGCCAAAGATATCCGCGCGGCCAAAATGGCGCCGGTGATCGGAGCGTTTTTCAAAATGGCGGTGCCGGTGATCGTGATTCTGCCCGGGCTGCTGGGGCTCGCCGTGCTGCCGGAGCATCTAGTGCCGGAGAGCGCGATGCAGGCTGGCCAGCACAGCTATAACGAAGTGCTGCCGCTGATGCTGGCGCGCTACATGGGGCCCGGCCTCCTGGGCCTTGGCGTGACCGCGCTCGTGGCCGGGTTCATGGCTGGCATGGCGGGAAATGTCAGCGCGTTCGCGACGGTCTGGACCTATGACATTTACCGGCCTTATCTGCGTCGCAGTGCGCCCGATGCCCATTACGTTTCGATGGGCCGCTGGTGCACCGTAATCGGGCTTTTCATCAGTATCGGCACTGCCTACCTCGCGATGGGCTTCGCCAGCATCATGGACTACGTGCAGGCGTTGTTCAGTTTCTTTATCGCGCCTCTTTTCGGAACCGTCGTAATCGGAATGCTGTGGAAGCGCATCACTCCCGCCGGAGGATTTTACGGCCTGCTGGCGGGAACGCTGTCTTCCATCGCGATGTTTTTCCTCGTCCGGTTCAACCCGTCCATGCTGGCGGTGATTGCGTTGTCCTCCGACGCGAAGGCCCTCGCCGAGGATATGTACCGCGCGCTCTGGTCCACCGTGATCGCGTTGATCGTGACGGTGGGAGTCAGCTTCGTGACCAGGCCGAAACCGGATGCCGAACTGGTTAACCTGGTCTACGGACTGACCGACATTCCGAAGGAGGAAACAGTACCTCTGGTGCGGAAACCCGTGTTCTGGGCTGCGGTGGCGCTTGCGCTGCTGGTTTTGCTGCAGTGGATCTTCTGGTGAGCCGATGTCCCGCGATCCGATAAGGAATCAAGGCATGCTGCCGGTCTGGTTCTTCGTGGGCCTGCTGCTAGGAGTCTACGGCGCGGTGATCTTCGCGAGCGGACTGGAGGAATGGTCGCATCCCCCCGCCACAGTGCTGGCCGGACTGCACGCCCCGGTGTGGTGGGGAGGGCTGCTGTTTCTCATTGGCGCGATTTACACCGCGGTCTACAGGCCGCGCAAATGAAAGGCGGATGCCTGACCGGCTAGCCCTTGTTTTCTTCTCCCAGCCATTCCGGATGCTGCGCGGTGGAGTCGAAACGATTGCTGGTCTTGAACAGCTCGTACTCACCGTGCATTGCCGCCTGCGCCGTTTTCGCGAGCAGTTCTGAAATCCGGCTCTCGCTCAGCGGCTGGAATGTGCGCACCGCTTCGAACGCCTGATCGAGGATTTTCATGCTGTCGCACCCGGTGATCACAACCGAGGCCGGCTGGCTCAACGCGAAATGCAGGCACTCGATGGGCGTCACCGTATTGCTCGTCAGAATGATTCCGTCTCCCATTGGCTTCATCGCGAGCAAAGCCGTCTTCTGCTCCATCAACACAGGCACGACCTCATGCAGAAAACTGCGGAAATGCGCATCCATAACGTTGATGGGCATCTGCGCGGTATCGAAATGAAAGTTGTGTTCCTTAGCCAGTTGCAGCATGCGCAGATGTACGGCGGGATCTTTGTGGCCCGTGAATCCGATATAGCGTGTCTTCCCCGACTGCTTCGCCTCCGTGACCGCTTCGACAGCGCCGCCGAGCGCAAAAAAGCGGTCCGGATCTTCCATCCGGATGTTCTCGTGGAACTGCAGCAGATCGACGTGATCGGTTCCGAGCCGGGCGAGTGATTCCTCGATCTGCAGGGCGGCCGACTTTTTCGTTCGCCCATCGAACTTCGTCATCAGAAAAGCCCTTTTCCGATAGCCGTCGCGCAGCGCCTTTCCCATGCGGATTTCGCTTGCTCCGTTGTTGTAATCCCAGGAGTTGTCGAGAAAGGTAATCCCCCGGTCGATGGCTGAGCGGATGATCTGAATGCTCTCTTTCTCATCGGCCTGCAGACCGATGTGGGATCCGCCCACGCCTATGGCCGAGACCTTCTCGCCGGTGCTGCCGAGATTGCGGTAGATCATGCCGCCGGCCGCGGTCTGAGCATCGAGCGCGCCGGAAATCGAGAGGGCAGCCATGCCTTCGAGGAACCTTCGGCGGCCGGGATTTGCGGGGAGAGGAGAGGAAACAGCGGCGTCCTGCATGGCGCTGCGCGCTGCAGTCCGCGTACCAAACGGCGGCCGTGAAATTCCATCCGGACGCGCGAACGCGCTAAGCTCTCAGGTTGGATAACCTGACGCATTCGCTCGTGGGACTCTTCCTTGCGAGGGCCGGCCTGAGGCAGGTTACGCCCCGGGGCACCGCCATTCTCGTATTGGCCGCCAATGCGCCCGATTTCGATGCGGTGTGCTGGTTCTTCGGTTCCGCCAACTATATCCACTGGCACCGCAACATTACCCATTCGCTGATCGCCATCCCTGTGATGGCGCTCCTCTCGGTCGCGATTGTGCGCTGGCTGGGCCGCCGGAAAGTTCGATGGCTCCCCGCTCTTCTGGTCGCCAGCATAGCCGTGGCGTCGCATGTGGTTCTCGATCTCACCAATGTCTACGGCGTACGTCTTCTGCTTCCCTTTTCCGGGCGATGGTTTCACTGGGATTTGACGCAGGTGATCGATCTCTTTATCTGGGCGCTGCTCCTGCTCGGCGTGATTGCGCCCGCACTGGGCCGGCTTGTCGGATCCGAGATCGGGGAAAGAAAGCGCACAACCGGCAGCGGCTGGGCCGTCGCCGCTCTGCTGCTTCTCGGCAGCTACGACTACGGACGCAGCGTTCTGCACAGGCGCGCCGTTGCGCTGATGGATTCACGCATCTACAACGGCCTTGCGCCGCGCCGCACGGCCGCGTTTCCGGAAGCCAATCCGCTGGTGTGGACCGGTGTGGCGGAACTCAGCAACGCCTGGGTACTTGTGCCGGTCGAGTTGAGCGGCCGGTTCGATCCGGATTCGCCGCAAACGTTCTATAAGGCCGGCTCGTCGCCCGCCATTCAGGCGGCGCTCAGAACGCAGCCGTTCCAGCGATTCCTCGAATTCGTCCAGTACCCGATCTGGACCACTGAGTCCTCACCCGAGCTGGAGCACGCGACGCGCGTGAGCCTGGTGGATCTGCGCTTCGGAACGCCCGTCGCGCCCGGCTTCGAGGCCGTCGCGACCGTGACGGATCGCAATCAGGTGGTGGACTCGGTGTTCACCTTCGGGCGAATCCGGCCGCGATGACACACAGCACAACGGCAGAGAAAACACGCCCGGCGCGTACGAAAGCCGGCGGATGGGTCGCACCCTCCGCCGTGGAACGGAGCGCCGCGGGCCGCCCGCTCTGCCGCTGGTGCCGGTGCGAAGTCGGAAAGAACCGGCGGACCTTTTGTTCCGATCTGTGCGTTCACGAATGGAAGCTGCGCACGGACCCCGGATATCTGAGAGAGCAGGTATTCGCGCGCGATCGCGGCGTCTGCGCGCAGTGCGGCGTCGATACCGTCGCGCTGCGGCGGGATATGCGAAAGCTCGATTTCGCCGCGCGCCGCGGGTTTCTCAGGCAATGGAGCCTTCGTGAAGACAGCCGGAAATCGCTGTGGGATGCGGACCATATCGTCCCCGTGGCGGAGGGCGGAGGGCAGTGCGATCTCTCGAATATGCGAACGCTCTGCCTGCTGTGCCACCGTCAGGCCACAGCCGCTTTGCGGGAACGCCTGAAAGGCGCAGGCAGGGGAACCGGCGCCGCAACGATCTTGCGCACGTCGCGGCAATAAAGAATTTGCGGGCTCTTTACACAGGAGATGGGCGGCGCATCAGGAAAAAATTACTTTTTGAACAGCTTGTCGAAAGCGTCGCGCGCATCGCTTGCCGTGCGGGGCGGTGGCGTATTCGCTCCCGGACTTTGGCTTCGCGCGCCATTTCCCGGCGCCTGTGTCGATGAAGCCTCGCGCGCAACCGTGACGCGCGGCGAGAAAGACGCGCAATCGTTCTGTTGATCCTTCACCGCGATCCGGACCGGGATCGGCTTCGCGCACTGGAAGCGGGTGGAGGGCTCAAAGTGCGCGCACTGTTTGCAACAGTGCAATTGCGCGCCGCACTTGGGACAAGGCTCACTGAATACCGTCCCTGGAGGAAGCGTCGTCGAGCAGTTGTAGCAGCGTGAAGCTGTGACGGCCTGCACAAGGCGAGGAAGGCGCGGTCCGGTTACATCCAGCGGCGGCCGCGGACCCGAAGGCTTCGGGCGCGAAGAGCCGTTGTTCCCATTCCCGTTGGATGAAGTGCTGCTGCTGTCAAAGTACCCGTGTTGGCGGTACTTGCGATCGGAGTCCATGCGGATCTAAAACCCCTGTGTCAATTCTGTTTCGGCCCGGTTGCAGACGGGGAGTCCTGGGCCCTTCCGGTTCTGACTTTGCTATTGGAAACTGGCGGGCGCCTCAAAGAGGCGCGAAAGCCGGATTGGCGGCTCCCGCTGTGTTACACCTCATTCTTACCACGGAATGTTCCCGCTGTACAGTCAACTTTTGTGAGCAGATCATGAATTCAGCGAATTCCCGGTTCGAAACACGACGCCGAAAACATTTGGACGTTGTCAGCGGTCGAATCGATACAGGAAATCGCGAACTTTGAGATACCACTCCGCCCCAACATGGGGATAAGAGAGCCGGAACCACGACAGCAGATTCAACTCGGGAAATTCCGGCCCGTTCTCCGCGCCCTGCCCTGGCTCGAGCGATCGCGCCAGAAGCATGTCTTCGGCGGCGTTGCGCTGAATCACGTCGCGCAGCCGCAAAAGCCGGGGCGGCCATTCCGGCGAAAGTCCGCCGAGATATCGTGACAACTGGATTGCAGCCGTCGCGCTTGCCGGGGCATCGAGCGGCGCCACGTCCTCGGCGATGATTCCTCCACCGTCCCGGCGCGCCGCGGATGCCGCCGGAACCGTGGGAGCGACAATCCGCACCTCCATCGGCGCCACGTACCATGTACCGGCTTTTATCAGCGCCTCAACCCGCACGCGCCGCGGCGGCGTATCCGGTTTCGCCCAGATATCGAAAAGATAAGAACGCGAAGTCTGGCGGTTCATCGCGGGATGTTTCGGGTCGCGAACCAGCTCGGGTATGGCGCCGAACGAAGGAGAAGGCTCCGGCGTCAGCCAGTCCGGGCAGAACCCGTTCGCACAGGGCGTGAAGTGCTCGCGATAAATCTTCACTTTCAGAATGCCGGGAGGGTTTGTGGCGGCATAAAGAAAATAGTTGCTTCCCGTGCGTCCTGTAATCACGACGTGCACCGAAAGGTGACCGTT
>CAZXCO010000118.1:0-10828 GCA_964639095.1 uncultured Solibacteraceae bacterium | reverse complement strand
CGGCACCCACTGGGTGACGAAGCCGCCCGGATTCAGGTGCTTCTTCACGAGCTCGAAATATTCGGTCGAATAAAGCGGCGCGATCCCCTTGACCCACGGATGATTCGGGTCCGACGTAATGATGTCGAACTTCTGCGACGTGGTCAGGACGTAATGGCGCGCGTCGTCATAGACAATATGCGTGCGCGGATCGTGCATTACGTTGTGGTTTTCGTGCGCGAAGTATCTGGCCGACGCCGGCGGAATCAGGGGCTCGATTTCACAGATCGTGATCTGCTGAACCTCAGGGTGGACCACAAAAGTGCCCGCCGTCACCCCGGCTCCGCAGCCCACCACCAGCACCGACTTCGGATTCGTGTGCAGCAGCGCCGGCAGATGGCCCAGCAGCCGCTGCAACCGCATGTCCTGCGGCTCGGCGGAAGCCTCCGTCTTGCCGGCCACATGGAAATATGTGGTGACGTTCTCGTATTTCGTGTAGGCGATGGAAGAATTCATGCCTTCGCCAACGTAAAGCGGCGTCCATCTTCCGGCGGTCGTCGCCACGCGGCGGCCGAACGCGATCAACTGCCACGGGAGAGCCGGCACGCTCCAGGCGACGAGCCCCGCGGCCACCACCGCGCCCGCCACCTTGAACGATGGACGAAGAATCACCGCCGCGGCAAGAATCGACAGCGCGATCAGCACCTGCTCGGACCGGTGAGTTCCGGCCTGCGGGATCATGATGAGGCTGAAGCCGATGGACCCGACAATGGCGCCGATCGTGTTCGCTCCATAGACTTCACCGACCAGACGGCCGGGATCCTGCTTGCCCGAGGCCACGCTTGCGAGCGCCAGTGGAAAGCTGGCGCCCCAGAGAATCGTGGCGGGGAGAATCGCGATGGCGCAGCGCGCGACATCGTTCAGGAAGCCACGCCAGGGGCTGACCGGAAGATCCACATTGCCCTGCCAGTAGGGAAGAAAATCGGCCAGCATGAAGGCCGCGAAGGCGATCGCGACGACCAGCAGGATCTGGCAGAGGGCCAGCAGAAATCTCGGATTCGATCGCCGGCCCGAGCCGGAGTCGCTCCGCGCGAGCGCCGAGCCGCCACTGCTGCCCAGTCCCAGTCCGATGAGAAACACGCCAAGGATGATCGAAAACGTGTAAACCGTCGGCCCCAGCATCAGCGAGAGGGTGCGGGTCCAGATAACCTCGGCTCCGAGCGCGCAAAGGCCGGAAAGGGCGATGGCGACGTAAACCGGCCAGGCGCCCGGCGCTCTTTTCGCCATTTCCCCGGACGCCACAGGCGCGTCATAGTGGACCCGCCCGGCGAGCGCCAGGCTCGATAGCGTCACAATCAGGTTGATGGCGACGGCCACATAACTCGCGGTCGCCATATCGTAGATGCGCAGCAGATAGAATCCGGCCAGCAGGCAGCCGAATACGCCGCCCGCAATGTTTCCGCCATAGAAGAAGCCCCACCAGGATGCGGCTTTCGGCGTCGTTTCGATCCAGCGCGAAATGGCCGGGAGCGTCGCCCCCATCATGAGGGTGGGCGGGAGCAGACAGATTGCGGAGGCCACGCTGCGAAGCAGAATGCCGGGCAACCCGTGTCCGATAGTGGCCGTGTAGAGATATTGCACTCCGGGCAGACCGAAGAGCACGGCCAGTCCGAACGCCCCTGTGCCGAGTTCCAGCAGGGCATAGACACGCAGCGGGTGCTGGCGCGTGGAAATCAGGCGCGGCAGAAAAATGCTGCCGAGACACATGCCTCCCATGAACGTCCCGAGCAGGACGGCGATGGAGGCTGCGGAAGAGCCGATGACCAGTTGCAGCAACTGCAGCCAGACAACTTCGTAGATCAGGGCCGAGCAGCCGCTGCCCACGAAGAGCACCAGCAGAAGAGGCAAAAAGCGATGAGAACGCTCAGGGGAAGTGGACAAATTGGAACTCACGAGACGAACCGCAATGATACAACGCCCATGGGATCTCTCAATGAAAGGATCTGTAAACGGACAGTCCGCGGGCAACCATGAAAACCAATTTATTACAGAGCGAATTTTCCCTCCCCTGATAACATGAACCGGATGAGTACTGGCAGGCATGAGTTCGAAGCCCCGGTGGGCGAATTCAATCTGACGCGCCTCGAACGCGTGATCTACGGGCCGGGCAAGGTCGCGGAGTTAAGAGGCGAGATGGAGAAGCGCGGTCTGAAGCGCGCCATCGTCGTCACCACGCTCGGAGGCTTCCCGATTCTGGATCAGGTGACCGGCGCGCTCGGCCCCCTCTGCGCCTCGGTGTTTACCGGAGTGATTCAGCACGTGCCCCGCAGCACGGTTGACGAGCTGCGGAAGGAAATCGAACGGGTGAATGCCGACAGCCTCGTCAGCTTCGGCGGCGGCAGCCCGATCGATACCTGCAAGGTCGCGATCTATGGCTCGCTTCCCGCCCGCGAGCTGGTCCACATCGCGATTCCCACCACGCTCTCTGCGGCCGAATACACGCATGCGGGCGGCGTCACCGACGAGACAACACGCGTCAAAGGCGGCGTGTGGGATCCGCGAGTGCTTCCGCGCACCGTGATCAACGATCCGCTGCTTGCATTGGAGACGCCCGACTGGCTCTGGGTGACAACCGGCATGCGCGCCCTCGACCACGCCATCGAGTGCGCCTACGCCATCCGGCACCAGCCGCTCAGCGACGCTCTGGCGGCCAAATCGATTTCCCTGATGCTGAAGCATCTGCCCGCGTCCATTCAGGCCGGGGGGGAGGAACGCATCGCCCATCGCGCGCAGTGCCAGTTCGCGGCCTGGTATTCCATTTACGGGGCGATGAATACGCGCTTCGGGCTTTCGCACCTGCTGGGACATCAGATCGGCCCCCGCTGGAATGTACCGCACGGCGTGACGTCGTGCATCACGCTGCCCAACGCCATGCGTTTTATGGCGAAAATCGCCGCCCGGCGGTTCGAACCGGTCGCGGAAGGCTTCGGCGTCCCCTTCGATCCGGAAAACCCCCAGCCCGCGGCGCTCGCATGCGCGGACCGCGCGGAAGAATTCATCGCTCAGTTCGACGTGCCGAAAACGCTCCGCGCAGCCGGCGTGCCGCACGATGAACTCGGCGAAATCGTGAAGCCGATTGCCCATGAGCTGGAGCACATGGGCGTGGTCGATCGCCCGCTGAGCGAAGACGAAGTGCGGGCGCTGCTCGAATCCTGCTATTGAATCGCGCTTACTTGAATGCCCGGAAGAGCTTCGCCACCGGATCGAAGAACTGGTCCACCACCCGCTCCTTCAGCGGAATGATGCCGTTGTCCGTGATGTGAATGCTTTCCGGACAGACCTTCGTGCAGCACTTGGTGATGTTGCACAGCCCGATCCCGTGCTTGTCTTTGAGATCCGCCAGCCGGTCTTCGGTGTCGAGCGGATTCATCTCCATGTTGGCCGTGTAAATCAGGAACCGCGGACCGATGAACTCCCCGTGCATGTGGTGATCGCGCAGCACGTGGCAGACGTCCTGGCAAAGGAAACACTCGATGCACTTGCGGAACTCCTGCGGACGGTCGACGTCCGCCTGATTCATCCGCCATGTCCCGTCGGGGGCATCCGGCTTGCGGGGCTTGAATTTCCGGATGGTCTTCTTGACTTCGAAGTTCCAGGAGACGTCCGTGACCAGATCGCGAATCAGCGGGAAGGTCTTCATGGGCTCGATCTTCACCGGTTTGTCGATCGGAATCTGATTCAACCGCGTCATGCACATCAGGCGCGGCATGCCATTGATCTCGGCTGAGCACGAACCGCATTTGCCAGCCTTGCAGTTCCACCGCACCGCGAGATCGCTCGCCTGTTCCGCCTGGATCTGATGCACGGCATCGAGCACGACCATTCCGTCGGTGATCGGCGTCGTGTATTCCTTGAAGCCGCCGGACTTCCGGTCACCGCGCCAGATCTGAAACGTTGCGCTCGCCATTACTTCATCTCCTCGATAATCTGCTTCATTTCGTCGTTCATCGGAATCAGCGGAACCCGCGAGAGCGACATCGATCCGTCCGCCGCGCGCCGGAGGACGTGGTTGTACTTCGACGCCTCTTCATCCTTGTTCGGATAGTCGTCGCGGAAATGCGCGCCGCGGCTCTCCTTGCGCTCGATCGCACAGCGCGCGACGGCTTCCGCGACCGTCAGCAGATTGCGCAGATCGAGCGCCGTGTGCCATCCCGGATTGTACTCGCGGTTGCCGGGCACGGCGACCTTCGAGGCCATCTCCTTCAGCTCGGCGAGATTCGCGAGAGCGCGCGCCATCTCCTCCTCGCGGCGCACGATGCCGACGAGGTCCTGCATCATGTCCTGCAGCTTGTGCTGCACTTCATAGGGCGCCGGTCCGCTGGTCCGATTGAACGGTTCGAGCGCCTCGCGCGCGATGCCGTCCACCTGCTGCATGTTGATCGAAGCGGCCCCGTGCTCCTTTGCAAACTTCGCCGCATGCTCGCCGGCCAGCTTGCCGAAGACCAGCAGGTCCGAAAGCGAATTTCCGCCCAGCCGGTTCGCACCGTGCAGACCCGCCGCGACTTCACCAGCCGCGAACAGCCCCGGAACGTCGGACATCTGCGTGTCGCCATCGACGCGTACTCCGCCCATGACGTAGTGGGTCGTGGGCCCGATCTCCATCGGGACCTGCGTAATATCGATATCCGCAAGCTGCTTGAACTGGTGATACATGCTCGGCAGCTTGCGCTTGATGTGTTCGGCCGAGTTCGGAATCTTCTCTTTGATCCACGCGATGTCGAGGAATACGCCGCCGTGCGGGCTCCCCCGCCCTTCGCGCACTTCGCGCATGATGCAGCGGGCCACGTGATCGCGCGTCAGCAGTTCGGGCGGGCGCTTCGCGCTCTTGTCGCCCGTGACGTAGCGCCAGCCTTCCTCCTCGTTATCCGCCGTCGACGACCGGTAGTTTGCCGGAATGTCGTCGAACATGAAGCGCTTGCCGTTCTTGTTGCGCAGGACACCGCCTTCGCCGCGGACGCCCTCGGTCACCAGAATGCCGCGCACGCTGGGCGGCCACACCATGCCCGTCGGATGGAACTGCACGAACTCCATGTCCATCAGCGAGGCGCCTGCGCGATAAGCCAGAGACTGCCCGTCGCCCGTATACTCCCAGCTGTTGCTGGTGATCTTGAAGGCCCGGCCGATACCGCCGGTCGCGAGCACGATTGCTTTGGCGGTGAAAAGCTTGAACCGTCCCCGCTCGCGCTCGTATCCGAAAGCGCCGGTGACCCTGCCGCCGTCAGTGAGCAGGTCGAGAATCGTGTGCTCCATGTGCACGTCGATTCCGAGATGGATGCCGTGATCCTGCAGGGTGCGGATCATCTCCAGACCCGTGCGGTCGCCTGTGTGCGCCAGCCGCGGATAGCGATGGCCGCCGAAGTTGCGCTGCAGGATCTTGCCGTCTTTCGTGCGGTCGAAGATCGCGCCCCAGGCTTCGAGCTCGCGCACGCGCGCCGGAGCCTGATTCGCGTGCAGTGCAGCCATGCGGGGATTGATCAGGTACTGCCCGCCGCGCATGGTGTCGGAGAAATGGACGCGCCAGTTGACGCGATCGTCCACGTTACCCATGGCGGCCGCCATGCCGCCTTCCGCCATCACGGTATGCGCCTTGCCCAGCAGGGACTTGCAGATCAGCCCCACCTTCACGCCGGCGCTCGAGGCTTCGATCGCGGCGCGCAATCCCGCGCCGCCGGCGCCGATCACGAGCACGTCGTAATCAAATCTCTGATATTCGGCCATTATTAGAAAAGTCTCCAGTCCGTCCAGACGCCCATCGCGCACATACGCACATAGAGGTCCGTGAACCCGACCCAGAACAGACTGAACCAGGCAAAACGCATGTGCCGCGCGTTCAGGCAGCTCACGCAGTCGTAAGCCTTTTTGCGCGCGGGGGATTTCGACAGCACATCCTTGATGCCGCCCACCAGGTGACGCAGCGAATGACACCCGAACGTGTAGCAGCCCAGCAGAACGGCGTTAATCAAAAGGACCAGGCTGCCTACGTTGACATGGAAACCGTCCGGCCAGCCGGCAAAACCGTCCCAGGCGTCTCTCGACAGCAGAAAAATAAAGATCACCGCCAGATACATGAAGTAGCGGTGGATGTTCTGAATCACCAGCGGGAACGATCTCTCGCCCAGATAGGTTTTGCGCGGCTCGCCGACCGTGCAGTTGGGCGGATCCGCCCAGAATGCTTTGTAATATGCGCCCCGGTAGTAGTAGCATGTGACGCGGAAGCCGCCCGGCGCCCACAGGATCAGAAAGGCGGCTGAGAAAGGCAGGAAAGCGGGGTACCAGGCCGGCTTCGGTCCGAACCACGCATGCGCGGAACCGAAGAGCTCGGGCGAATACATCGGAGAAAGATAGGGTCCGAACCGATAGAAATCACCCTGAAAAGCGGCCCACGTGGAGTACACGATAAAGGCCATAAAGCCCAGAAAAACGGCGAGAGGCTGGATCCACCAGGTATCCGGGCGCGAAGTCGTACCAAACCGCCCCTGAACGAGCGGCACATCAATCTGCGGCATAAATGATTCAGTCTATCCGACGCTGTTCGCCAGGCGCTGTTTACCGGCAGCCGCGCGCGTCAAAATCGCGCTGAAGGCGGCGCAGGAATCCAGAATCGAAGGGGACCGAAACTTCTATTGTATCGACCGCCTCTTCGCTCCGCGGCCGGGCTCGCGGCGTGATATTGTAATCGGTCGTTCCGGAGCGTCACTATGGTCAGGACGAAACGCTGCGGCGCCCGCCTTCTGCTTGCGGCCGGCGCCCTGCTGTGGAGCGCGCCCGCTTTCGCGCAGGTGGACTTCTCGGGGGAATGGGCGCCTCTTTATCACGAAGACGGGCCCGAACGTCTCCCCGGCCCCGAACTGGGCGACTACACCGAACTTCCCATTAACGATGCCGCGCGCATGCGCGCCGACAGCTACGATGCCGACCGGATCTCCGTCGTGCCGGAATATCAATGCCGTCCCCACGGCGCCGATTATTCCATGCGGGGACTGGGAAACCTTCGCATCTGGCGCGAGTACGATACCGCCACCCAGCGGCTTGTGGCCTTTCACACCCACATGCTGGCCTGGGACAGCGAGCGCACCATATACATGGACGGCCGTCCGCACCCGCCCGCCTACGCCGATCACACGTGGCAGGGCTTTTCCACCGGCGTGTGGGAAGGCAACATGCTCACCATCACCACCACGCACCTGAAGACGAACTATATCCGGCGCAACGGCGTGCCGCGCAGCGACAAAGCCACTCTCACCGAACACTGGTATCGCCACGGCGATTACCTCACTGTCGTCACCGTAATCGACGATCCGGTGTTTCTGACCGAACCTCTGGTGCGCAGCGACAACTGGTTTCTCGATCCCGGCCAGGCCATCGGCGTGTTCGGCTGCGAGTACGCCCCCGAAGTTCCCCGCCCCACAGGCACCGTGCCCCATCACCTGCCCGGCACGAACCCGTACCTGAAGGAATTCGCCGCGTGGTACGGACTGCCATACGAGGCCACACGCGGTGGCGCGGAGACTCTTTATCCGGAGTACAGGAACAAAATGGGTCCATACAACCCGCCCGCGAAATGCACGCGCTATTGCACGTGCACCACGCTGTTCAACTGCAACGTGAGCCCGTCGAAATGAGAACGCTCCTCATGACCGCGGCCTGCCTGAGCGCGGCCGGCATGCTGGCGGCCCAGCAGAATTTCGACAACGTTGAAGTAAAAATCCTCCCGGTCCAGGGCAATGTTTACATGCTGATCGGAGCCGGCGGCAATACCACGCTGCAGATCGGCCGCGATGGCGTGCTGCTGGTGGATACGCAATACGCGCCAATGGCTTCCCGGATCCTGGCCGCGATCCGGACGCTGTCGCCGATGCCGATCAAGTACATCATCAACACGCACGTCCATGGAGACCACACCGGAGGCAACGGCGCACTGGCGAAGCTGGGCGGCGCCGGAGCCATGCCGCGGATCATCGCCAACGATCATGTCCTGAACCGGATGACGGCGCCGCCCGTGAAGGGGCAGGCCGCGATTCCCGACAGCGACTGGCCGAACGACGAATACTTCGGCCCGTCGAAGGATTTCTTCTTCAACAACGAAGCCGTAATGGTCTATCACATGCCGGCGGCCCATACCGACGGCGACAGCATTGTATTCTTCCGCCGTTCCGACGTCATCAGCACAGGGGATATCTTCACACCGGAGCATTACCCGATCATCGACCTGCAGCGCGGAGGCAGCGTGCAGGGCATTATCGACGCGCTGAACCGCATCCTCGAGCTGACCGTTCCCGCCAGATATCAGGAAGGCGGCACCTACGTGATCCCCGGCCACGGACGCCTCTGCGAAGAGGCCGACGTCGTGGAGTATCGCGACATGGTGACGATCATTCGCGACCGCATCGCCGATCTGATCCGGAAGGGCCGCACGCTCGAAGAGGTCCGGGCGGCCCGGCCGACGCTGGATTACGACACCCAATACGGCGCCACGACCGGCATCTGGACTACGGACATGTTTGTCGAGGCTGTCTACAAGAGCCTGAGCGGGAACGAAAAATGAAGTCGCCGCCGATTCACGCCTCGCCACGATTGCCGCGCATCCCGGCCCTCTGCGCCCTGCTGGCATTTCTGTCGCTCCCGGTTCCGCCCATCGCCCGCGGACAGGACCGCCGCGCCGCGCCCGCCCCGAAGACAGCAAAGCAAGCCGCGCCAGCCGATCTCACCGGCTATTGGGTTTCCGTCGTCACCGAAGACTGGCGCTGGCGCATGGTCACGCCGATACGGGGCGATTTCGCCGGCGTTCCGCTGAACCGGGAGGGCCGAAGGCTGGGCGAGGCCTGGGACCCCGCAAAAGACGAAGCCGCCGGCGAACAGTGCAAGGCCTGGGGCGCGCCGGCGCTGATGCGAATACCGGGCCGAATTCACATCACCTGGCAGGACAACAACACCCTCAAAATCGAGACTGATGCCGGAACGCAGACGCGCCTTCTTCACTTCGACGGCAAACCGCCAGTCAACACGCAACCGGACTGGCAGGGATACTCACAGGCCAACTGGGAGAAGCCTCTGCGGGGTGAAGGATTGCCGGTCGCGGGACTGGGGGCCGTGCGGGAAGGCGCGAAAGGCCGCTCGCTCGAAGTCGTCACCACGCGACTGCGGCCCGGCTATCTCCGCAAAAACGGCGCGCCCTACAGCGCGAATACCGTCCTCAACGAGTTTTTCGACCTTTCGAAGGAACCCAACGGAGATGTGTGGCTCCACATCACGACCATCGTGAAGGACCCGCAATATCTCGAAGAGCCCTTCGTCACCAGCACCGATTTCAGGAAGCAGCCCGATGCCTCGGGCTGGACTCCTTCGCCGTGTACGACGCGATGACAACCTCCTCCCGTTCGATCGCCGAAGGCGCCGGCCTCGCCGCCGGCAGGGGACGGAACAGCCGGTTGCGCAGCCGCGTGAAACGCGGGCTCGACCGCAAGCCGTCGAGACGCGGATCGACATCGAGCAGAATGAGATGCGGAGAACTCTCGACGGCCGCCCTCTCCAGTTCGGCGAGCGCCTCGTCGCGCCGCCCGAGCGCGTCGAGCAGAAGCGCCAGCGGGTAGGAATCCACGTATTCGGTTTCGCGCATCTTTTCCAGTTCCGCCAGAATGGGGACGGCTTCCGCGCGGCGCCCGCTGCAGGCCAGACACCGGCCCTCTTCCGCGCGCAATCTCGCAAAGTCCGGCGTCATCACGGACGCGAGCCGGTATTGCACCAGGGCTTCTTCGAACCGCCCGGCGAACTCCAGCGCCTGCCCGTAATGAGACCGGCCCAGCGTAAAGTACGGATGAAGGTCGAGCGCCTTCTTTCCGCACGCAACCGCGGTATCGAATTCTCCCCTGGAGCACCGCACGAGGATTTCCGCCGCCGGCAGAATGGGCCAGAGCCCATCCAGCGCATACGCGGTCTCGATCGCATCGAGCGCCTCGTCAAACCGTTTCATCGTGGCATAGAGAACGGCCAGACGAATATAAATAGCCGCGATCCGCGGACTCTCCCGCAGAGCTTCGAGTAATTCGGCTTCCGCCTCAGCGAATTTCAGTTCGAAAATGTGCAGGCCCTGGGCCCGGTCTGCACGGAGATCGGGCGTCAGGCCGGCCAGTTCCACAGTCCGGCTGTGCGCATCGAGAAACTTCGCATACATCTCGCGCGGGTGGCGCATCGCGAAGGTCCCCAGCATGAGATAGCAGCGGGAAATTCCCTCATGCGCCCGGAAGTCGGTGCTGCTGCGCTCCGCCGCCTCGTTGAAGGACGCCAGTGCTTTATCGAAACCCTCGCGCGTGTGGCGCTGCCAGAGATGCCAGCCGTTCCGGATCAGATCGTCCGACTGCGGTACATCGAGCCGGTAGCCGAGCTTCGGATGGTAGCCGATCCAGGCCCCGTATTCCTTTAATACCTTCTTGACTTCGCCGACCGTGACGGCCACCGTATGCCGGGAAACCGAAATCCCCTGCCAGGCTTCGCCGATCATCTCTTCGTAATCGACGCAGCGGCCGCTGTTCTGAATCAGCACCCGCAGCGCGCGCAATGCCTGTGGCCTCAGCTCAAGTTCCACCCCGTCGCGAAGTAAACGGGGAGCTTCAGTGTCAAGGTAGAAAGGCCCGAACGCGATCCGGCAGGCTGTGGCCCGCATGGTTACAACTTCCCTCGAATTTTGACGCGATTTTGACTCCCAACCGTCAGGAATATATCATAAGCCGCGCTCGAAGGGAAGTCATCCGGAGATGCCGTGGAGGCGCTTCATATTGCCCGCGCCGCGACG
>CAZXCO010000117.1:0-3014 GCA_964639095.1 uncultured Solibacteraceae bacterium | reverse complement strand
GGTGCAGGCGCAGTTGCGCATTGCCTCGGGCGAAAAGCTGGATACGATTCTGCCGCCCAAGCTTGAAATCCGCGGCCACGCCATCGAGTGCCGCATCAACGCGGAGAATCCGGACACTTTCGCGCCCTCGCCGGGGCGGATCACCGGATTGAATCTGCCCGGCGGAGTCGGGATCCGCGTGGATACGCATGTTTATCAGGACGGTGTGATTCCTCCCTACTACGACTCCCTGGTCGCGAAGCTGATCGCGCACGGGCGTGATCGCGAGGAAGCGATTCAGAGGATGAAGCGCGCGCTCGATCTGTTCGTAGTGGAGGGCATTCACACCTCGATCCCGCTGCACAAACGCATTCTGAACGAGCCGGACTTCATCGCCGGGCACTTCGACACGAACTTCATCAAGCGCTGGATGCCGTAACCCGGGAACTCCGGCGAAGTTCTTAGTGGTTCGTGTAAATGGTCTTGCCCCCGGCGTTCGCGATCGGATACAGGGCCGCGGCGCCCACCACCTTGCGCAGCCGGTCCACGTGTTCGTCTTCCGACGCCACGTACCACCGCTCCGGGCTCTTCCAGAGTTCCGCGAAACGCGCATCGCCGATAAAGATATCCGGCGCGCCGGGCGCGTAGGATCCGTATTCGAGGTTGTTGCGGCGGCCGTTCAGGATCAGCGCCGTCCGGTTCGTATAGAAGAAAATAGCCGACATTTCGTAGTAGGGGTCGTCGACGATGAGCCCCCCGGCCGGAGCACGGTTGAGCGCCTGCGCCAGCGGATACGACCCGAGGTAGGGATCGAAAGCGATCAGAGCCAGGCGGGCCGCCTGAAAGAACAAGACCATCATGATCGCGAGCGCGAAAACGGCGCGCCGCCCCCGCGACAGCCACGCTCCCACCGCGCCAATCAGCATCGCGAGCCCCGCCACCACAAGCGGAACCCGCAGGTAAGCGAACGAACGGATCGTGAGATCCGCCATGTGGCCCAGGGACAGAGTGTAATCGCCCGGATGGGAGGAGAGCGCCTGGGAAATATCACCCGGCGCGGGATAGGAGCGGCTGGCCCAGAACAGAGCGGCGATGGCCAGAAATGCGCAGCCTGCAATCACCGCGGTGGACCGCATGGTCCAGCGCCAGGCGCGCTTGCGTGCCTCCGCCATGGCGCTGCCGATCAGAATGGCGAACGCCGGATAGGCGGGCATCGAATAGTATTCCTGCGTGGTCGAAAACGTGAAGAAGCCCAGTACGACGCCGGCCCAGCAGAGCGCCAGCAGGCGAATTCTCGAAGCGCGGTCCGGGCCGCGATAGCGCAGGCCGCAGGCGCGGATCAGAAAGCCGCTCCAGGGGAAGAACCAGGCAAAGTGCAGCAGCCAGAACCACTGCCGCGGAACCGTGTTGTAGTCCCTCGGATAGCGCAGGTTGAGAAAACGCAGCAGATGCTCGTTGAAGAAATAGAACCAGAAGAAGCCGCGGTAGTGGCCGGGCTCGCTGTGCATCGTGAAATCGAAGTAGGGCGGGTTGCGCAGAGTCGCCAGAACGTGCCAGGGCGCCGCAATCACCAGCATGACGGCGAGGCCCGGCAGAATCGACAGGCGGCTCCACGTCTTGCGTTCGCGCCAGAGCCCCGTCGCCAGTAGATAGAAGAACGCGGCGCCGAACGGAAAGACGGCCGCGATCAGCCCTTTCAGTAAAAGCCCCAGGCCGATCGCCGCCCAGGACATCAGCGCCCACCGGCGCCAGTGGATCTCGTCGCGCTCGATCGCGCGCAGAAAGCTCCACATCGCAAAGGCGATGGACAGAGTCAGGATGACGTCGGGAATCAGAACCCGGGTAAAGAGCCAGAGGCCGACGCAAGTCGCAAGGCTCAGCCCGGCATAGAGTCCCGCCGATTCGCCCATCGCCCACTTCGCCATCCGCGCTACCAGCCAGCAGAGGAGAATGCCCGCAAGCGCAATGGGAATCCGCGCCACCCAGTCGTGCACCCCGAAGACCTCGAAGCAGACGGCGATCATCCAGTACTTCAGCGGCGCCTTCTCCATATACTTCACGCCGTCCAGATGCGCGGTCACCCAGTCGCCCGACTGGATCATGTTGTGAGAGATCTGAGCCTGCACGGCGTCCACATCGTCCATCAGCCGCGGAGGACTGATGATCGAAGTGACGAAAACGATGGCGGCGAAGACGAGGACGATCAGTTCGCAGCACCGGAAGCTCTCAAGACTCCGGAGCCGGCCTGTTCTTTCAGAGGGGCGATCGGGATGTCCAGCCTCTTCAGCCAGAGAAAGAGGGTCAACAGGCCCCATAGTTGATATCCGGCATTCGTTCCTCTCTATAATCGCCGATCAACTTCTCTGTCGTCGCGGATCGAAGAACGTTTTGAGAATCGCTTTTTGATTCGCAGCCGGATGACTGCGAGGCGCGATCTCCGGGGCCCACAGAAGCGCTGCTCGCCGGATGAGCGATTCGCCATCCGCTGGCATCGTGTGTGAACCCCGTGATCTGCACGTTGTTCCCACCCCGGAACGCCAGGTTCCTCACCCCGGAGCCCGGTTATAAGCGATAGGTATATGAAATATATAAGCGTCGGCTATGGAATGCAAGGTACATCACATTTTTTTGCAACCCTACCGTAACTTTTTTGCGGAATCAGGGTTCCGCGAGGCCGGTGAAGAACGCCCTACTCCGGAGGCGTCACGTCGCCAAAGTTCCAATTGCCGCCGAGAGGATCGGGCCCGTTCTTTGGCGCGGCTCTGAGGATCGGATCGACGCCGGCAACGAGGCTCATCGCGGTGAGCTTGTCCGCGTCGTTCGCGGCGGCTCCGGCCACGGCTCCTGTGACGACAACAGAATCACCCGGCTTCAAATCCGCCAGCGTGATCGCCGGCTGGGATTCGAGAAGCCGGCTGGGGTCGGCATTGCGGCCGCCGCGTCCGGCGAAACCGCCGCCCCGGCCTCCGCGCCCCGCGAAGCCTCCACCCGGCCCACCTGCCGCCGCGCCTTCTCCGGCGGGTTCACCGGCATCC
>CAZXCO010000116.1:0-9122 GCA_964639095.1 uncultured Solibacteraceae bacterium | reverse complement strand
CTACGAATGGACTAATTTCGGGGGCAAGGTGACAAGGAACGAAGTTCTGGCAGAGCGGGACTCAAATACCAATCGAGTCGATGATCACACAAACTTGCTGGTGTGAGGATACGAAAGAGTCATAGTGATAGCGCACGGAATATTTCTCAACAAATTCCTGGAAAGCCTTGAATTCGTGGTGACGCCATCCAGCGTAGTTAAGGTATTCATCAAAAACGATAACGGTGCCCGGAACAAGATTTAGCCGCAGAGATTCCAGAACGATTCGGGTTGAATCATAAAGATCGCAGTCGATGTGCAGAAAAGAAACGGGAACATTTGCGTTCCGGGCCACAAACTCTTTGAGCACACCCTCAAAGCGTCCGACGTGAAGCTCTACATTTTTTCGCACTTCAGGAGGAGCCGTAACCGCGTACATACCGGTCCCTATGCCGGTCCGCCAGTCTTTTGGAAGACCCTTAAAGCTATCAAATCCGTGAACCGTGCCGTTCACTTGTTCTGCGATGTGATTGATAGTAGCACCCGTCGCAACACCGAATTCCAGGGTCAATCCGGTGTTCATCCGCAGCGTCAATGCATGTGATAGCAATGCGAACCGGTCGGAAAAATTTCTGGCGGTTAACATATGATCGGCATAGTAGCGAGCCGCGTCGAGCGATGAGACAAGAGTGGCTAACGTCATGATGTCATAGGTTGTCGTCCTCCGGCCCAACACATCAGCATTGACTGCGGAAGCGATAGCTTGAACGAAAGCTATTGAATCTTCTGGTTCGGACATTTCTGTTAGTATAGCCCTTATAGACTGCATCGAGGTCAAGTTGAAATGCCAGACGCCACTGCTGTTACTGCAATCGCGAGCGTGGTACAAGCCACGTCAATTGTTGTCCTCGCGGTGCAGCTTTATATCCAGCGCCACCAGCTTAGGAGACAAAACCATGACACATCTCTAAACTTTATGGTTCAGGTCGAGGGTCAATTTGATTCACTGTGGGAAGATCTGCTGCAACTCGATGAAGCGGTCGTTCGTGACGTATGGTTTCACGAAATCCCGAATGACTGGAATACAGATGATATAAGGGCTCTGGTTTGGATGGCCCGTCGTTTTACCTACATAGGCCGGGTTGTTAATATTCTTGAAAACAATCTTACTGAGACCGGGATGTCCAGCGAGCAGCGTGGCCGTTATTTGGCGCTATGGGAGAACTCACTCGCTTTGTACAAAAACAATAAATACATGCGCCGGTACTACGAGTTTGCAAAATCGAGTAACATACACAACAAGGCGATGCTTCGTATCGCCAGGCGGGTTTTCGAAGAATAGTAAGTTTGTAACAATGTCCCGGATTTACCGGCTCGTTTATTCTCTTGCTTCTGCGCCAGAATGTTGCCGGCAGGCAACATGTTCCGAGCAGACCTGTTCCTCGTGCTAGCGGACGGGATTATGCAGTGGGGCCTGTGCCGCCACGCCACACCTCTCCCCCAGAGCAGCTTCGCACTGGCGTGGCGGTGACAAAGTCAAAAAAACGCCGAACAAGTGCCGCAGGAAGGGGATAACTCCATTGAGAGGTAGTGTGTTGCTCTACAGAAGCCTCGCGATGCCTTCTGTCAGCGGAGAATCGATGCCCGTACCATTTGCCGGGCGCGCAGCCAGAAAGAGGTCAATCGTTGCTGGAGGAGGGCTGCTGGAAGCTGCCGGACTTCATCGCCTGATCGCCATCTGTTGCTGCCTCGGGGCGGCCGTGCCAGCGCTGCCTTGCGCGTGCGAGAGCGGGCACACGGCGTGTGGCGAGGTGACAGCCGGAAGCGCCGTTTTCATCGGACGAGTCCTTTCTGTATCGCCCGCATTTCTGAACCGCTTCAACCGATCGAGTCGTGCAGATGGCAATCGGGTGACTGAGTTCTACAATCAACTCAAGTCTGGCAGCCCGGAACAATCCGTCGAGAATCTGAAGCAGGCCTTCCGATCCCTCGTTTCGGGGCTCTCACCAGACATGGCGCACCGGCTGGATGAAGCGAAGTCCAAAGTGGACGTCCTGAAAGCCTTCGAACTGGTTCTGGATCAGGGCACATATGTCACGCTTCAGGTTCGATCGGTGTTTACCCGCGGACGGGGGATGACGACGATCGGAGGAATGCGACGCAGCCGGCGGAAAAATCCGGGAAATCAGGGGAGGACGATGACGATGACGACGACTTCGGGCCAGGGAAACTGGTCGGTCTGTGGACTCCGTCATTCAACTGCGGCGTCGAATTCCAGATCGGTGAAACCTATCTCGTCTATACAAGCCAGGACGAAGACACGAATACCACAGAGACCGACACCTGTATGGGGACGCGCCGACTTTCCGATGCCGGCGCCGATCTCCCCTATCTCTCATTTCTTAAAGACGATCCGGAGGAAGCAGGCCATATCGACGGCTAGGTGACGTCCGATCCCGGGACGCGTGCCAATCCCCCGGAAACGGATCAGATCCTGTCCCCTCAAAAGGGGATTCTGATCGAACTCAAATCCAATGATGGCCTGCGTTACACCACTTCGGATCCGGAGGGACGGTTCACCTTCGATGGTTTGCCGAAGGGCAGGTATGAAATCCGGGGCTACAAGTCCGAGTCGCCCGATCCTGCGGCTTTGGTCGCCGGTCCTGATGAAATCACGGTAGATCCCAAAGTATGCAGGTGCTACGTGGCTTTGGCGCGGCAAAGCTGACAGCAAGAGCTTAAAAAAACGAACAACTCGGCACCGATGGGAATATCAGATATGCGGATAACACGTTCCCTTCCCGCATACAGGGCGGATGGGAAGCAGGATGTGGCGGTGCCGGCGGCTGCGGCAGCGTCCGCGGGCTGGTGTTCAGCCGACGAAATAGCCCGGGACGATAGGTTCCGGCAAAGGAAGGTTTATGTCTGGTTTTCGATATGAGCGCGGCGCAGAAGCCGCGATGTTGATGTTTTTTCTCGCGATGAATCTCCCGGGCCAGCAACATGCGAAGCCGGTGGACGCCAGGACGCTGCGCAACGCCGGGGCGGATGGAAAAGAATGGGTGACCTATGGGCGCGATTATTCGGAGACGCGCTACAGCCCGCTGAAAGAAATCAACACAGCGAACGTCTCGAGGCTGGGTCTGACGGCTACCCTCCCGCTGACCGCCTATGGCGCGATGGAAGCAACGCCGCTCGTGCGCGACGGCATGATGTATGCAAGCCACAGTTACGGGATCGTATTCGCCTACGATCTGCACACCGGCGAAAAGATCTGGGAGTACGATCCGAAGGTGAGCTATGAGGTGCAACAGCGCGGTTGCTGCGGCGTTGTCAATCGCGGTGTGGCGCTGTATGGCGGCCGCATCTATGTGTGTGCGATGGACGGAAGACTGATCGCGCTCGACGCGAAGACCGGCAAAGTCGACTGGCAGGTGCAAACGACGCCGACCGATGAATGGTACACGAGCACCGGCGCGCCGCGGATCATCAAGGGGAAGGTCATGATCGGAAACGGCGGCGCGGAATATGCGGTGCGAGGCTTCTTCAGCGCGTATGATGCGGAGACCGGGAAGCTCGCGTGGCGCTTCTACACCGTGCCGGGCGATCCCTCGAAGCCATTTGAAAATCCGGCGCTTGCGCCGGCCGCAAAGACGTGGACCGGCGAATGGTGGAAGATGGGCGGCGGCGGGACCGTGTGGGACACGTTTGCCTACGATCCCGTTGCGGACCTGATGTACGTTGGCACAGGCAATGGCGGACCGTGGAACCGGGACTACCGGAGCCCGGGCGGCGGCGACAATCTTTATCTCTCCTCGATTCTCGCGATCCGTCCCGACACAGGAAAACTGGTCTGGTACTACCAGACGACGCCGGGGGATTCGTGGGACTACACGGCGGTCCAGCAGATCACTCTGGCGGATATCAAAATCAACGGCAAGACGCGGAAGGTCCTGATGCAGGCGCCCAAGAACGGCTTCTTTTACGTCCTCGATCGCATCACAGGAAAGCTGATTTCAGCGGAGCCTTACGGACACATCACGTGGGCGAAGGGGATCGACATGAAAACCGGGCGGCCGATCGAAAACGAGGGCGCACGCTATCCGAAAGGCGCTGCACAACCGCTTTCGCCCGGCCCGGGCGGCGTGCACAACTGGCATCCGATGTCGTGGAACCCGGGGACGGGGCTGATGTATATTCCCGGATCGAACAGCACGTCGGTTTACAGCGCCACGCCCAATTTTGCTTACAGAAAAGGCGCATGGAACAGCGGATCGAGCATCACGGCTCCGAACCGGCCGGAATTGCCGGCCATCGGACCTCCTGCGATTCGCGGTCAGAACGGCTTTCTCGTCGCATGGGACCCCGTCACGCAGAAGGAACGCTGGAGAGTGACCTATCCGGCGACCTTCAACGGCGGCACGGTCACGACGGCGGGCAACCTGGTGTTCCAGGGCACGGCCGATGGCAAGATGGTCGCCTATAGCGCCGACACAGGCGAGAAGCTGTGGGAAATGAATCTCGGTGTGCGTAATATGGCTTCCCCCGTCACGTATGAGCTCGACGGCAAGCAGTATGTCGCGATTCTGGGTGGACGGGCGTCCAATCCCGCCGCCGGTTTGCGGGGTGGCGCCGGGGCGGCAGGAAAAGATCAGTCCGGCCCGAAGCCGAAGCTCTTCATCTTTGCGCTCGACGGAAAAAAAAGCGTGGAGGAGTTAACGGCGGCGAAGTAAAACCTCACCTTCGGCGCTCACCGCCCGCTTCCTGGTGACCGCGGCGAGCGCCATGCCTTCCTTCGGCAGCACCGTCGGGCTCGAATGCCTCGACGTCTTATTCGTTGACCGAACAGGATTCCGGTTCCTGAGATCGCGCCTTGCGGCGGCTCTCGTCGATGCTGCTCTCTGTTCTCGTTGAAGACGATCCCTCGATGTGCCCGGTCCGCGGAATTCGGGCAACCATCATCGAACGACGAGAAGGTCATTCCGGAAGTCGTCATCGAAGGCACCCAGAACAATTCCGGTGCCTCCATATTTTCGCACCCGGCGTCGGCGTGACTTTTTCGCATCTCCCATCCTTCGTGTTTCTGGCTGCGAAAATGAACGCCTCGGCAGCTTCGCGCTGCGCATCGAGCGAATTAAATTCCTGCTGGATGCTTTCCTCAGGTGACCTGATCTCAGAAAACTGATCCAGCCATAATTTGGAGAGTTCCTGAATGACGAGAGGAGCTTTTCGATGAAGAAGATGAAGCACACCGAGGAGAAGATCATCGCCGCGGTGAAGCAACTGGAAGCGGGGCGCAGCACGAAAGAGATCGCCCGCGAGCTGGGAGTGAGCGATCAGACGCTCTACAACTGGAAGGCGAAGTACGGTGGCATGGAGGTCAGCGACGCGAAGAAGTTGCGGGCGCTCGAAGATGAGAACCGGCGCCTGAAGCAACTGGTCGCCGATCTGAGCCTCGACAAAGATGCGCTGACGACGGTCATAAGAAAAACGGCTGGGGCTTGTGAGCGCGAGGCGGGACGTGGCGCTGGTGATGGCAGAACATCGCTTCAGCGAACGTCAGGCTTGCAGGCTGCTGGAAGTGAACGGCACGACTTACCGGTATCAGCCGCGACCGGATCACAACGAATTGCTGCGCCAGGCACTGCTGGACGTAGCCCGGCAAAAACCGCGTTACGGTTACCGGCGAGTGTGGGTTGAGCTGACGAAGAAGCACGGTTGGGACATCAGCGTGGGCCGGGTTCACCGCCTGTATCGTGCCGAAGGCCTGATGGTGCGACGGTTGAAACGAAAACGAATCAGGGGCATTGCGCCGCTGAATCCGCTGCTCGTCCGGCCCAATCAGGAATGGGCGCTGGACTTCGTCACCGATGCACTGTCGAACGGACGAGCGCTGCGCGCGCTGACTATGGTGGACAGCTTTACCCGCGAGTGTCCCGCGATCGAAGTGGACACGGGGATCTCCAGCCGGCAGGTGACGCGCACGCTGGAGCGGGTGATTAACGAACGCGGCTCGCCAAAGGCTTTGCGCTGTGACAACGGGCCGGAGTTCACCAGCCGTTATTTCATCAGCTGGTGTGCGGAGCGGAAGATCGAACTCATTCACATCCAGCCGGGCAGGCCGATGCAGAACGGGCACGTCGAGAGCTTCAATGGTCGACTACGAGATGAGTGCCTGAACGCAAACTGGTTCGTTAACCTGGCGCATGCGCGGGTGCAGATTGAGGCGTGGCGCAATGAATACAACCGGGAGCGGCGGCATAGCAGCCTCGATTACCGAACGCCGGAGGACTACGCCCGAGTCTTCTCAGAGCTCACCAGCAGGATGGGCGCCATCCCACCGGGCCGCCCGTCAATATGAGCGGATCGCACAGCAGTGCTCGTGCGCAAGGGTTCGCTCCGCCGCGTCCTGACGGCCGCGCCCCTGCGCGCTGCGCGCTGCCGTGCAGAGAAGCTTTTGCGACGGGCGGCTCCGGCGGGATGGCTTACAGAGCTAGTATGAAAATCGAACTTTCCCAAGTTCAGTTCGGATCAGAAAAGTAGAGCAGGTCAGGTCGACTTGCGCGTGTAGATCGCGCATCGTACCGTCGAGGGCTCTAACCCGTTAATGGGGGCAAGCGGGGCCTCTGACTGATAAAAACATTCTTGCGAGGGAACGTTTTGATCAGATCAGAGGTATTGTTGGGCTTGCCCGAATACGAGGTTACAGCGGTGGAGGAGGTGGCGGGTGAAATCCGTATATCGGTACGGTTCACAGGAAAGGTTGGCTGCCCACACTGCGGGGATGAGAAGCTGCGGCCGCGGGACCGGCGGGTGCGCCGGCCGCGGCATGAGAGCCGGGGCGTCCGAAGATGTGTGCTCGAACTGGAAAGCCGGAAATGGCAGTGCCGGGCCTGCGGCCGCGTTTGCGCGCGACCGAACCGTTCCGGCGCAGCGTGTGTCAGAAGCATTTCGATGGCATCAGCCGCAGCCGGCTGGGACAGCGCGAGCGGATTTCCGGCGCCACCATCGAGCGGTGGTTCGGGGACTGGCTCAGACAACTGGCCGGCGAGCGCATCGGCCCGCAGTGCCCGCAAGTCCTCGGCATCGACGAGCACTTCTTCACGCGGCGCCACGGTTATGCCACCACTTTCTGCGATCGGAAGAATCACAAGGTGCACGATGTGGTGCCGGGCCGCAGCGAAGCCTCGCTGGAGAGCTATCTGCAACGCCTCGAAGGCAAACATCTGGTCGAGGCCGTGTGTATGGATCTGGCGGCCGGTTATCGGGCTCTGGTGCGCAAGCACTTTCCACAGGCCAGAATCGTGGCCGGCCGCTTCCATGTCATTCGCACCGTCCATCACCACTTTCTGGCCTGCTGGAAGGAACTCGATCCGGTGGGATCGAAGAACCGTGGCCTGCTCTCGCTGATGCGGCGCCATCGCCACAATCTCACGCCCCCGCAGCACGAACGCCTCGCCCTTTACCTCAAAGAACGGCCCGCTCTGGAAGCGATCTACCGCTTCAAACAGCGGCTCTCGTATCTGTTGCTGGAGAAACATCACAACCAGAAGAAGTGCCGCCGGCTGGCAACCCGCTTCCTCCGTGATGTGGCCGCACTCCGTTGTTGCGGGCTCGCACCACTGGTGACTCTCGGCGATACGCTCTACGCCTGGCGCAGCGAGATCGCCTGCATGTGGCGCTTCACCCGCAACAACCGCATCGCCGAAGGCTTCCACACTAAAATGCAAGTCCTGCAACGCCAGGCCTACGGCTTCAGAAACTTCCACAACTACAGACTGAGGGTTAAAGTATTGTGTTCTTGAGATCGGTCAGAGGCAGACCTGCCCCCATTAAGTGCGTAGAGCCTAGTGTCTTGTCCCAGAAATACGTGAACAAAGTCTGGTGCTCTTGGCAAGAATGGAGTCGGCGGTCGCCGTCCAGACGAATGGCCGGTGCGAGCGGTTGTAGTGCTGGACGAAGGAGTCGATTTTCTCCACTAGTTCCTTCACGCTGCGGAAGGAACCGCGGCGGATGGCGCGTTGCGTGATGAGGGCAAACCAGCGCTCGACCTGATTGAGCCACGATGAGTAAGTCGGCGTGTAGTGAATCTGGTATCGCGGCCGCTGCGCCAGCCAGGTCCGCACCTTCGAGTGTTTGTGAGTTCCGTAGTTATCGACGATGAGGTGAACATCGAGATCGGCCGGGATGCACTCGTCCAGTCGGCGCAGAAACGCGAGAAATTCCTGATGCCGGTGGCGCGGCCTGCATTCGGTGAACACAGCGCCGGTGGCGATGTCCAGGGCAGCAAATAAGGTTGTTGTTCCGTGACGCACGTAGTCATGAGTCACACCCTCGACATAACCGAGGCCCATTGGCAAGACCGGCTGAGTGCGGTTCAGGGCCTGAATCTGGCTTTTCTCATCGACACACAGCACCAGCGCATGATCGGGCGGGTTGAGATAAAGTCCAGCAATGTCGCGTACCTTCTCGACGAAGAACGGATCGTTGGAGAGCTTAAAGGTGCGTGAGCGATGAGGTTGGACCGCGAAGGCCTGAAAGAGCCGGTGAACGGTGGATTTGGAGATTCCGCTGGCTCGCGCCGCCTCCCGAACGGTCCAGTGCGTTGCCGCCTTCGGTTTCCGCGACAAAGTGCGCTTCAGCAAAGCCGCGACCTGCTCATCTTCAATGGAGCGCGGACGGCCGGGACGCAGTTCATCATAGAGACCCTGCAAACGCCGCTCAAGGAAACGACGCCGCCATTTCCCGACCGTCGCCTGGGTCCACTGCAGCCGGGCGGCGATTTCGGCATTGCTGGCGCCTTCTGCCGACCAGAGAATCACCTTCGCGCGTGCGACCAGAGCGTGGGGCAAGGAGCGCGATCCAGACAAGCTGGAGAGTTGAACACGCTCGTCCTCACTGAGAACCAGTTCCCCTTTGGGGCGACCAATCGCCATGCCCCAGGTTAAAGCAACTGCCCCACTTATGTCAATTATTTAAGGGACATCACACTAGAGCCGTGGTGTGTTGGCTGGGAGGCAGGGATTCGAACCCCGATACGCAGATCCAGAATCTGCAGTCCTACCGTTGGACGACCTCCCAGCGAGGAGGCAGCCGCTTGAATCAACCGGTGCTGGTGTTGAATCAAAGCCGCGAACGCGTTA
>CAZXCO010000115.1:0-3861 GCA_964639095.1 uncultured Solibacteraceae bacterium | reverse complement strand
CCTCCTTCGCGGCTGCCAGAACCATCTCCAGATAAGCGGTGGCGGGGAGAACGGTTGCGCCGAAAGGCTGGTGATCTTTCAGCCAGGGGAGCGTTGCCGTAGAGAGACGGCCCTCGATCACCGCATTTTCAACGAAAGGTGAATCGATGCGGTGGTTCAGCAGGGGGTGGCTGAGCGTCTTGCCGGGCGCAGCCGCGACTTTCTTTAGGCCCTCGCCGCCCGGAACGTCGATCCAGTATCGTGATCGCTCGAAGGGATAGGTCGGAAGCGTGACGGGACGGCGCCCGCAGTCGCGGTCGAATGCCTTCCAGTCGACGTCGGCCCCGCACACGTAGAGGGCGGCCAGGCTCTCGAGCATCTGCTGCCAGTCGCTGCGCTCTTTGCGCAGTGAGGGGAGCCAGGTGCCGAATCCTTCGGGCATACACTTCGTACCCATTCCCAACAGCGTCGGGGTTGGGCCCAGCTCAATGAATGTCCGGCAACCCCTCTCCTGAAGCGTGTGCATGGACGCCGAGAAATTCACGGCCTCGCGAACATGACGCACCCAGTAATCCAGATCCGCTATTTCCCGGGCCGAGGCCACTCGCCCGGAGAGATTCGAGACGAGTGCGATCTGCGGCGCGTTGAATTTCACCTTGCGAGCCACGTTTCGAAAATCCTCGAGAACCGGCTCCATCAAGGGTGAGTGGAACGCATGCGACACCGCCAGTCGCTTCGACTTGATGCCGGCCCTGGAAAACTCTCCGAGCAGCTCCTCGACGGCTTCGCTGCGGCCGGCAATGACCGTATTTGCGGGACCATTGAGAGCCGCGATTGAGACGTCACGCGCGTAGCCTGCAAGCTCGGAAGCGACTCGTTCGTGCCCGGCGGAAATGGCGGCCATGAGCCCTCTCTCGCATTTCTCCTGCATAAGCCGGCCGCGCGCCGCAATGAGCTTCAGACCTTCTTCGAGGCTGAACACGCCCGCTACGCACGCCGCCACATATTCGCCGACGCTGTGGCCCATCACGACAGACGGAACGATGCCCCACGATAACCACAACTGAGCAAGCGCATACTCCAGGCTGAACAACGCCGGCTGGGTAAATGCCGTCTCATTCACCGGCGACGTTTCGCCGGGTGCAGGATAGAACACGGACAGCAGATCGGGATGCAGCTCATCGCGGAGAATCTCACGGCAGAGGTCAAGAGTCGAGCGAAAGCCCGGATGTGTTTTGTATAGTTCGAGCCCCATGCCGGGCCATTGAGCACCCTGGCCCGTGAAGAGAAATGCGGGCTTCGGCAGCTCCGAAACTCCCTTACGCCCTGTGAAGATGCCCGCGACGCTTGCACTGCCCGCAGCGAGCGCCGCGAGTTTCGCGCGCAGATCCGGCGCCGATTCGGCCAGAATAGCCACGCGCCAGGGCTGGTGAGCACGGCCCGCGTTGGCCGTGTAGCAGATGTCTCCGATCCGATCGCCGGCCTGCGACTCAAGGTATTCGGCATAGCTGGCAGATAACGTGTGAAGCGCCTGTTCGCTCCTCGCCGAAAGCGTGAGCAGATGTCGTGGACGCTCGGCCGCAACCCGAACCGCTTCGCGCACTGCAGCCTGCTCGACCACCACATGAGCGTTTGTCCCGCTGAATCCGAAGGAGCTCAACCCCGCTAAACGCGGGACGCCCGATACCTCCCAGGGCGTCAGTTCGGTTATCACTTTTACCGACAACTCGTCCCACGCGATAAAAGGATTGGGCGTCTTGACATGCAGGCTGGCCGGGATCTCGCGGTTCTGAAGAGCCAGTACCAGCTTGATCAGTCCCGCCACCCCGGCGGCGCCTTCAAGATGGCCAATGTTGCTCTTGAGAGCCCCGATCAGCAGCGGGTTATTGCGACCCCGGCCGCCGCAGTAAGCTGTCGCGAGCGCTTGTACCTCGATGGGATCTCCCAGACTGGTGCCGGTGCCATGCGTCTCGACATAGCTGACCTGTTCCGGCGCGATACCCCCGTCGGCCAGTGCATCCCGGATGACGGAAGTTTGAGCCGGTCCGTTCGGCGCAGTGAGCCCGCTGCTCGGGCCATCCTGGTTGATGGCGCTTCCGCGAATGAGCGCGAGGATGTGATCACCGTCCGCCAGCGCATCAGACAGGCGTTTCAGCACGACAACCCCGCAGCCTTCACCGCGCGCATAACCGTCCGCCGAGGCATCGAAGGTTTTGCAGCGGCCGTCGCGCGCGAGCATGGACGCCCTGGAGAGTGCAATGAACATGTCCGGAGTGAGAATCACGTTCACGCCTCCGGCCAGCGCCAGCCTGCACTCACGCCGCCGCAGGCTCTGACAGCCCAGATGTACGGCCACGAGCGAGGACGAGCAGGCGGTATCGAGCGTCATCGACGGCCCCTGCAGGCCCAGCACGTACGAGAGTCTGCCCGACGCCATGCTGTGCGCAATACCGGAGGCATGATACGCATCGAGCGTGGTCACTTCGAGACCGCGAACCTGGAGATCCGAATAATCGTTCGTGCAGACACCGACAAACACGCCGGTACGGCTTCCCGACAAACTGTCTGGCGCGATGCCGGAACGCTCCAAAGCCTCCCAGGCGACTTCGAGCAGCAGCCGTTGCTGCGGATCGATGCGCGCTGCTTCGCGCGGCGCGATCCCGAAGAACTGCGGCTCGAACAGGTCTACCTGGTCCAGAAAACCACCACTGCGCGTGTACATCCTGCCCGGAGTTCCGGGATCGGGATCGTAGAACGCATCGACATCCCAGCGGTCCTGCGGGACGTCCCGTATGGCATCCCCGCCTTCGCGCAAGAACCGCCAGAACGATTCCGGGTCATTGTTCGCGCCCGGAAAGCGGCAGGCCATTCCGACGATGGCAATGGGCTCGCGCCGCTCTTCCTCAGCGGCATCCAGCCGCGATTGCATCTCCTGCAGTTTGAGGTACGCCTGCTTGATCGGCGAAAGCGGAATGTTGGTGATGTCCCCGTTCATGGCAAATCTTCCGTCAGCTAAATGGTTCCCAGCTTCTCGAGCAGGAGCTTTTCTACTTCTTCGTCGGACAGGTCTTCAATCCGTGCGGGCCCCTCGCCGGGCAACGCAATGCCGGGGGCGGAGTCCGTCCGGGCCGCAACCGGAACGGTATCGGCAGCGACGACATCAAGCGCCAGAACCTTCGAGATGAGGTAATCGGCGATCGCCTCCACATTCGGATAGTCGAAGATGAGCGTCGCGGGAAGCGGCTGTGCAAGTGCCAAATCCGTGCTCAGCGTGTTGCGCAGTTCCACCGCCATCAGCGAGTCGATGCCGATATCCATTAACCGCTGGCGCCGCCCGATGGGCTCCGAGTGGTCCCGCCGCAGGACTTTCATCGCGCGACTCCGGACGAGTTCGACCAACTGCTCGCGCTGCCCGCTCGCCGGGGACTGACGCAGCGTCGAGAGAAACTCCTCAGCACGATTCCTGGCGGTCTCGCCGCCGGTTACAGCCGCTGAACGCGGCTCGGCTGGTTGTTCGCTCATGCAAAACGCGTTCGGTTTCCGGCCCTCCGCGCCGTCTCGTGACGGCGCCCGGGCGATGATGCAATGCCCGCCCAGAATTTCAGCGGGCGATCCCGTCTCCGGTAATCCCGCGGCATCTTCAAATCCGTGCGCGGCGAGCAGCTCTTTCCATTGCGCGAGCGAAAGCAGCGGGCTGTCGTGGCGCAAGCCGTCGCTGAAGCGGCGCCAGTCCGGCATCAAGCCGTACGAGAATTCGATCCACGATGGCGGCCTTGTCACTTCGCACAGGACCAAAACGCCCCCCGGCGCAAGAAGCATGCGGACGTTTTCGATCGTTTCGTCCAGGTCCCGGGTGGCGTGCAACACGTTGCAGGCCACGAC
>CAZXCO010000114.1:0-4835 GCA_964639095.1 uncultured Solibacteraceae bacterium | reverse complement strand
CCGTGTGAACCAGCTGGCGGCCTTCCTTCGTCAGACGGTAGATGTACCGACCCTGATGCAGCCGGGACTCGACAAGGCCTTCCCTGCACAGTTGCTTGAGCGTGGGATACACCGTGCCGGCGCTCGACTGGTACAACTCGCCGAGCCGCTCGCCGAGGTCCTTCATGAGTTGATACCCATGTTTGGGCGCTTCGTCGAGCAGCGAGGCAATCGCCAACTTTGCCTCTCCCGATCCGAAGAATCGCAGCCGCCCCCGGCCGGGCAGAGTCCCCGGAATATGCCCGGAAACGGGGAACCGCCATATATCCGACGTCATGATGACACTATATCGTACGATATATCAAAAGATATTTTGAAGAGGCAGTTCACGGGCCTCACAGCATCGTTCGTTTCGCGCGGACGGCCTGATCCCACTATCCCGCGGTTTTATGGCAGACCCAGGCACACGTTCTTTCAGACCCGGTGCTGCTTCCTGCATTGCGGATTCGATCCGCGGCTGGATCGCCCTTTCAACTTTAATGAACCGGAAGTAAGGGCTCGCACAGACGTTTATGCCCAAATCCTGGTAGTTTGTATCAGAAGAGCGCACGCGACCCTGCGTGAATGCTCTGAGGTTTCACCAATAATGAAGAAAGCCGCTCTTTTAACCACCGTAATTCTTTGCTGTTCGACTCTTTACTCACTTCCCGCCATCGCAGCCGGCCCTGTTTACTCGATCACTCAGATCGCCGCTCCGCCCGGCACTGTTCAGCCCCAGAGAATCACACCCGTGGCGATTAATTCCGGCGGGACGACCGCCGGCACTGCGAGCGTCTTTCAAAGTCTTGAGCCGTTCACGTTCAGCCCCAGCGGCGGCTTCAAACTGTTCAATATTCCGGGGACGCACGACACCGGAGCCCAGGCCTCCGGCATGAACGACCTCGGGCAGCTGATCGGAACCGAGGTCGGGCCGCTGACCACGGCTTACGGATTCCTCTACTCCCAGGGTGTCTTGACACCCCTTCCAGCGCAGTTCAATCCTGCCGGCATCAACAACTCCGGGTTTATCGCGGGAATGCTGAACTCAACTGCCCACGCCACGCTCTATTCACCAGGAACATCTTCCAATCCGAACCCAACCCTGACTGACCTCGGCACACTCGGCGGAAGCAAAAGCTCCGCGGCCGCGATAGGCGCATCGGAACAGATTACCGGAACCGCCTCGATCCCGGGGGACACGGCTTCTCACGCTTTTCTGTACAGTGGCGGCACGATGACGGATCTGGGCACGCTCGGCGGCACGAACAGTTCAGGGACGGCGATCTCCTCCAGTGGTTTTGTCGCGGGCACGTCCGACATTGCGGGCGACGGCGCAACTCACGCCTTCGTGGCCAGGCCTGGCTTGAACGTGGGCCAGGTTGGCACGCTCATGGATCTCGGCGCTTTGCCCGGCTACACGAATTCTCATGCAATGGGTGTGAATGACGCCGGTCAGGTCGTTGGCGCGGCGGAAAACCTTGACGGCACGAATGTGACCGGGTCATCTGCTTTTGTCACGACTCCGGATGGCAACATGGTCGACCTCAACAGCCTGATACCGGCGGACAGCGGTTGGCAGCTCACGTCGGCTACAGCCATCAACAACGCGGGGCAGATCGTCGGCACCGGCATTTTGAACGGACAATTCGGCGCTGGTTTCCTTCTGACGCCTCTCAGTCCTCCGACCTGCACCATAACAGGGTCTACCAGGCCGATTCGCATGTTGACATTCACCGTCCAGGACCAATTCAGCCTGCAAAGCGTCGCGGTCGGCAGTTCCGTGAACGCCAATGTGAATATTCCCAACATTACGCCTGGCACCACCTCTCCTGTGACCGTTACCGCGACGCAAATCGATCCATCGCAGAATGCCAGTGTGCAGCTTACCGTGACCAATACCGCCGGAGTTTCCACCTCCTGCGGTTCGACGATCTCGGCGGGACCCGCCCAATGGAGCGGGTTCGGGGGGGTGCTCATCAGTGATGTGACGAGCGCGGCGAACACCGATGGCCGCCTCGAAGCCTTCGGCCTGGGCTCGGACCATGCACTTTGGCATATTGCCCAAACCGCGCCTGGCGGGAGTTGGGGTGCGTGGTCGAGTCTCGGGGGCGGTTCTCTCTCCGGCGCTCCTTCAATTGGAATGGATTCCGACGGCCGCCTTGAGGTGTTTGCCGTTTCATCCGACAGCATCCTCTGGCATATCGCCCAGAGTGGGCCAGGCAGTTGGTCGCAATCGGCATTGCAGACCGTCGCCGCAGGCGTGCAGGGGCGTGTCGCCGTCGTTCGGAATTCCGCCGGCCTGCTTCAGGTCTTTGCCCGCGCTCTCGACGACAGCGTGGTGTTCACGACTCAGGTGGCTCAGGGGAGTTTAGACTGGCAACCGGTCAGCGAACTCGGCGGCGTGATCACAAATAACCCGGCCGCTGCGATGGACCAGGGAGGCACTGTCCGGGTCTTCGCGACAGGGACAGATCAGTTGCTCTGGAGCGCGGGTCTGACCTCAGGAGGCGAAATCCTGCCGTGGACCCTGAGCTCAAGTTCTGACGAGCCGATCACCGGGGACCTCGCGGTCGTCTCCCTGAACCCTCCCTTATACATCTTTGCCCGCGCGGCCGACGGTTCCTTATTGGCAAAAACGTACGTCGGCGGCCTGTTTTCACCCTGGACATCTCTCGGAGGCCGCATGATCGGGAATCCCGCGGCGGCTGTGAATTCCGACGGACGCGTCGAAGCGTTTGTGATCGGCACGGACAACGCGCTCTGGCATATTTCCGAGTCGACGCCAGGCGGAAGTCAGTGGTCGGACTGGGGAAGCCTCGGCGGGTACCTGCCGGGCGATGGCGTCGCCCCGATAACAGGAACAACCGCGATTGGCAACGTGTTCGCGATCGGTGGAGACCAGGGCCTCTGGGACATCTCGCAGTCGGTCCCTGGATACTGGAACTAACGCATTTGCGCGCGACCGGGTGGAAATCCGGATCCAGCCTGCAACGCTAGTTCCTGCCGCGAAGGCGGCCGAGGAGCCTGCGGTCGCGTTTCGAGGGCCGGCCTTCCCGCAATACTTCGAAGTTCGGCATCATGCGCCGCTCCTCGGCCAGCCTGAGACGGGCGGCGCGGCTCGCTTCGGTTTCGCTATAGAGGGCGCGCGCCACGGGAGCGGGGCCGCGGGTTTCGCTGAGGCCCAGCACCTGTACCTGGAAATCGCCGCCTTCATTGCGCACTCGCAGCAGGTCGCCAACCTGTACGTCGCGCGCGGGTTTGGCCGGCTGTCCATTGGCCTCGATTCTGCCAATCTCGCAGGCCCGTGTGGCAAGCGAGCGCGTCTTGAAGAAGCGTGCGGCCCACAGCCACTTGTCGATCCGGACACGGTCCATAATCACATTGTCCGATCGGGCTGCCGTTCAACTCTTGCGGGGCTGCCACTGGCGAATGTGCGTGATGCACTGTTGCAGGGCTTGTTCTCCCGCCGGCATCTTCGCGGTGTCGAGGATCTCGATCTGCCCGGGGCCCGACGGACTCCAGCGCTCGCGAAATCTTTCCGATGGCGCGCCCGCGAAGAAGGAAATCAGGGGCACGCCGCACGCGGCCGCCGCGTGCTGGCCCGCCGAATCGTAGCCGGTGTAGAAATCGCACTGCGAGATCAGCGAAGCAAACCCGGCGAAAGAGCCCTCCCAGAAGCGGATGCGGTCCATGCACCCGGAGGCTTGCGCAGCGGCTGTGACGCGGGCGGCCTCCTCTCCCCCGAGTCCGCGGTCGATCCAGACGGTACGGAACTTTCCGGCAAGCGCACGTAGGATTCCAGCTTCGAAAACGCCACCGAGCCGCTTGGACTCGTTCTCTCCCACCCCCAGGCTGACGGCTGCGCGCGGCGCATCGCCTTCGATCGAAATCCATCGGGGCGCGATGTATGCCCGGCCCGAGACGCCGAAAGTCTCCTCGAGCCAGCGCCCGGTGAGCTCGGTGAGGTTTCCGTCCGGTCCGGCGGTCCGGCTGGGAAAGTGAAAACAGCATTCCGGCTCGCAGAGCGGGATGAGTCCCAGTTGCGTGATCCGCGAGTCCGGGTCCACCACGATGCGATTACCGCCCTCGAGCCCACGCCGGAGATCGTGTGCGAACTGAATGCGATCGCTGACCGGCCCCGAACGCGGATAGTCCGCTTCGAGGAAGGAAAGGCGCGTGTCGGCGGCAAAAAGCTCCGCCGATTTCCGGCCCCCCACCAGCGTGACGCGGGCTTCCGGAAAGCGGTTCTTCATGGCATCGAGAATCGTGCTGGTGATCTTGATGTCGGCCCCGAGCGTTACGCGTGAGAGGACGTAGACGGTTTCGACGCGCTCCGGGACGACCGGCCGCGCCCGCGCTGCTGGTTCGATCCACGCGCGCATCAGATCTTCGTACGCGGCGGCCTGGGCGGGATCGAATGAATCCGCAAGGCCCTCGATGATAATGCGAAAAAAATCCGCCGGCTGTTCCTCGCCCAGCGTTCGGATCATGCCGGCCGGCAGCCGCTCGCCGCGCCGGATTGCCGCCAGCGCTTCGCTACACGAAATATTTGCCGACAATCGGTTCCAGCTTCTTGAGGGTGGCCTGAGGAACGACGGCCCTGTCCGTGATGAGCGCGTGTTGCAGCGCGGAGCCGCACTTGCAGGTCCGCTCGGCAGGCATGCTTTTCACGGCGCGGGCCACCACCTGGCAGGCGTTCGCCGCGTTCTGTTGCAGCACGCGAATAATGTCGGCGACCTCGACGGCGTCGTGATCCGCATGCCAGCAATCGTAATCGGTGACCCTCGCGAAGGTCACGTAACAGATCTCGGCTTCAC
>CAZXCO010000113.1:0-14655 GCA_964639095.1 uncultured Solibacteraceae bacterium | reverse complement strand
ACATCTCCGGCAGCCGCAGCGCGGAATCGGACTGGCACCAGGCGCGCCCGAGTGCAACAATCGCAAGCACACTAACGGAAAGAAGCAGCGTTTCCGTGCCGGCTGTTCCGTATTGCGCATATACGCGATCCGGAATGCCCGCCCGCTTCACCCATCGCCGCCACGAGACAAAGCGGTCGAACCCGGTCACCCGACGCAGTTCTTCCGCGGTTTCCTGCGGACACCACCATCGCTCCGGCGAGATGACCGTAGTGGAATCCAGCGACAGTCGCGGGCAATGCTTCCATACATCGAGTTCCCGCGGCAGTGGCGGCGGCGGGGCGAGGAGACTCGGCCTGCCGGCGTGCCCCTCCACTTCTGCAAACCAGCGGCTCCAGGGATCGGCGCAAGAGGTCTCTACAGCCGAATGCAGAACCGGCAACACCGGCTTTCCGTCGCCGTCCTGCAGGCTGCAGCCGGATTCCGGATCGAAAACGGCGGTCAGATCCGCCAGTTGCCTCGAAAACGGATCGAGAATTCGGCCGCCCAGGCGCGGCCGCAGCGCAGCATTGCGGTCGTGCGTACCCCTCAGCGCCACATCGGCAAGCTCGACTCCCGCTGCTTCAACGAACGCCTTCGACCGTTTTATCCAGCGCTCGAAGCTTCGCTTCCCCGCGGCCGCGAACAGATGGTGGAAACGGCCATAGAATGCGCCCCAATCCGGCGCAATGCTTCCGACTCGAACACACACTCCACCGGGAGTGGCGCCGGGGACAATGAGCGCAGCCCCGGGACCCACAGGGCAACGACTGGCCGGCTGCGGAACTCCGAGCCGATGGATATGCTCTGACGACTCGGGCTCAATATCCCGTGTCCACTCCTCCAGTAGTGCGCGGTATCCGCCTGCGAAGTCCTGCGAGGCGGTTTCGGCAGCGGGCTCGTCTCTCACAACGGAAATGCCCGCGAGGGCGAGCGCAACGTCCGCGGGTGCTTTCGCCGCTGCCGCCTTCCGCCCCTCGCGAGCCAGCAGTTCTCCCATGCCGCCGCGATCGAAATCCAGACAGCGGCGTATCACATCCGCAATCCGGTTGCGCAGTTCATCGGACACGCCGATTTCAAACCCGGCCGTCTGATCGAAAAACAACACACTGCGATCGTCCGGATAAAGCGCGGCTCCGTACCGCAACCGCAGATCGTTGACGATGCCGCGGGCGCGCGCCATCGCGAGCCGCACGGGCTCGACAGCCGGATCGTTGCCACGGGCCCGCAGCGATTCGCAGATCGCGCACAGATCCCGGATTGCCGTCCGCCAAAGCAGTTGTTCTCCGGGTCTGAGGCACGCGACCAGCGCCTCCAGCGCAGCGCACCAGTTCTCGTAAGCGCCTTCGCGATCCCAGGCGGCACACAGAATGCCTGCCGCATAGAGCCGATCCAGCGCCTCCTCCGAAATCTCCACCGCGGCCCGCAACTGGTCGAAGTCCATCTGGTCCGACTCATGCATGACGGTCCGGAGGCTGCGAATGGAGCCGTCGTCGTCGGTCATGCGCACCATGACCCACTCGCCGTCCTCGCAGCGGGCACAGGCCCAGGCGCCGTCGGGAAGCCGGGTCAGTGTCGGATTCCACCGAAGCCAGACTGCTTGACGATAATGCGGCGCGGAACTCGCGGCCTCGAACAACTCGAAGAACACGTTCACGTCGGGCTTCGCGAAAATTTCGGCCTCCACAGTCCGGACCGAAACCAGCTCGTCGCCGTCGTGCGGCGACTCGAGAGCCACACCGGACCAGAGGCCATTGGGCGTCGCGCGCCCTGCGGCCCGCATCACGTAATTCAACAGCGTCGACTTCAGGCGCCAGTTGTCCGGCAACCGGCCCCCGGAAAGAGTTCGTTCCCATGCGCCGGATGTGCTCGGGCTCGCCACCGCCAGCGCCCGGCGAAACCGGCTCTCGCCGGCAATGCGGGCCAGCGCCTCTGTTTCTGTTTTCAGGACGGCGCTGTACTGCGTGCGAAGTTCTTCCAGGCGCCGCGCGAGACGCTGGCGCTCGCGATTGTCCGCCAGCAGACACTCTGCGCCGGCAGAAATGGAAACGAGAGCCGCCAGATCGCCCGCGTTCACAGGCTCGGTAGTTCGATGCAGCGCGCGGCGCACCCGCAACGCAAGCCTGCGGTCCAGCGGATTCAGGCGCGGCACTTCGGAATGGAGGCGCGCGGAGAGCTCTTCGCTCCGCGCGCGAATGATCTCCTGCTTCGCCAGCACGTCATCCACGGCGCAGGCGAAATCTGTCGAGCGCAGTGAATTCGTTATGTCGATGGGCCAGGACGCAATCCGGAAAATCCATGGCGCCAAACCGGGCGCCGGGCCTGTGGCCGAATCCGGCGACGGCGCTAGCATTTTTCGCTGAATTCCATCCCGATCCGGTTGTCAGGCGCGGGGCGGTCCTCCCGCAAGGGCGCCGCAGTTGGCCATGTCCGGGCAGGATCGCGTGCGAGCCATCCATAGCGCCGGAAATACAGTCGCGGGTTGAAATAGGCGACGGCCGCAACGTCATTCGGGTTGCGCTGCATGGCGACATAGCTGTGGATGCCTTCCTCCTTCGCGAGGGGCGCATCAGCCATAGCGCGCACGCACGCGGCGTAGGGTTCGACCGGGACTCCGAGGGCGCGCAGAAAGCGGCAGGTGCGCCGCCCGGCCGCGAGATCGCTCGGGACGCCGGGAAACAAGGGAATGGAAAGCGCAGTCCGGGACGGCCGCTCATCCTGGGCCTCGTTGAATTGATAGGTGAGAAAGACGGGACGGCTCCTCTCGGGCCGCCGTGGCTTTCCGAGAAAGTCCCACATCATCCGGACATCATCCGGGACGGCCGTGGTGGAGGCGCAGTAGAGGCGTGTAATGTGCTCCATGTCCGCCTGCATCGGGCGCAGATAGAGCTTCAGACGTGTTACCGGAGTGAGGTCGAGTGCGAACAGCTCAACGCGGTCGGAAGGACCGAGCAGTTTCCGGAGCGTGTTCCACGGACGCTCATATCCGAGGCGGCGAAAAGCCTGATCGACGCAATCGGCGGCTTTGGCGGGACCTTTGGCCATCGCGTTGTAGTACATCTTGAACGCCGGTTGATCGTCGAGTTCCACGGCATGGCCCATACACAGATGCATGTTCGGATCTTCAGGGAGAAAGAGTTCCTCGATCTGCAACGCCTGCCCGATCGAAGCGCCCCAGCGGCGGCCAAGAAATCGCGTGAAGCGGCATCCGGCTTGCCAGTATGCCTGCGGGGACGCCGGGTCCCCCTGCGGCTCAAACAGGACACGCAGTCGAGGCGACGCCTTGGCCGAAAAAACCACCGAGAATTCCGCCGGCGTGCTGTCATCGGTCAGGCCTGACCAGCGCGGTCGGGCCTCGGGCGGCCGAAGCCCTGCCTCCCTCCACATTTCGCGAAAAATCTGCAGGACCCCGGGGGCCTGGTTTTTCCGGCCGATGGCCGCACACAATCCGGCGAGTTTTTCCTCCGCCGTTCGGGCAGGGATCATCTGGCTCTTTGTGCCGGCTGCCATAAATTCTGCTCCCGTTCGATATGCGGATTCCAGGCCGCGGCGGCGCATTCCGCCATGGCGAACTGCTTGGCGCCGTCCAGGCCGAACCGGTTGCAGTGAAACATCGCCATCGTCGCCAGCAGAGATCGCTGGCCCGTCCCCAGGCGCCCGCATTCCCGCACACGCCCGATCGACCCGGAAAATATCCGGCTGGCGTTTGCATAACGGTTCAGCAGTGAGCGCTCGCGCGAACCGGGCGCAGGCGCCTCCGTCCGCGGCGGCTTTCCGTTCACGGCGTCAGGTTTCCCTGCCCCGCGGGTCCAGTCGCGCAGGTTTTGCCAGGCATCCCAGACTTCGCTGCCGCACCCGAGAGCCGACTCGAACAGATTGTCGATGACCGCCGTGCAGAACTGTTCCGGACTCATCGCACGTTCTTCCGGAGCAATGCGATCCCATGCAATCCACGCGGAACTGTCCTGATGAAAATATTCGTGCACGGCGTCCATTGCTTCCGGGCCGCCGAATACGCGCGTCTCCGGTTCATAGACGCTGCGAATCGCCGATACAACCGTTCCGCTCGCCTGCAGCCTGGCGAAGAGCGCCCCGAGCGCCGGCAGCAGTTTTTCATCCGGCGCCGCCGCCTGAATCCGCAGGCGTATATCCGGCGGTTTGCGAACGAAATGGAAACCCACCACGACGCCCTGCTTCTCGAGGCGCGCGAGCAGCGGCTGCAATTGCCGGAAGAGAGCGCGCGCCGAAGCGTGCGCGCCGCCTTCGCCGCGTCCGAGCGCAATATTCAACTGAAGCCAGACCGGTGTGTCGTTGTGGTTTTGCGCCGCCGCGGAGTACACCCTCAGATAGGTATCCAGATCGCGATCGATCTCGGGTCCACAGGCTTCCTCGACGCGTACAACGTCTGTGAAGCAGCGCATGGCGTGGCTGAAGTCGGACTCGGGCAGAGCATGGTTTGCCTTCCACGTGACAAAGCGGTCGTCGTCTGCAAGCGAATACGCGCCGCGGAACCAGTCCGTCATGTTCCTGACGTCGTCTGGTCTGATAATCAGGCCGCGCCGCACCGCTTCGCGATTCGCAAGAATGCCGAGCAGGACCTTCTTGCGCGCCACGTTCAATGCCGTCCCCGGCCCCTGCTCCGGCTCCGGCGCCGCCTCACGGTTGACCTGCTGTTTGAGATCCTCCAGAAAAGCCGTTTGTTCCACGCGCAACGGCGCGGCCTTCCGACCCCGCGGCTTTCCGGCCATCGCCGCCAGATGCTGCAACAACGCGATGGCATCGCGCTCCTTCGCGTTCTGCAGCATTTGCGCACGGGATGCCTTCACGCGGCCGATGACTCCGGCAGGCAGGCCTTCCGCCGCGGCCTGGAGCAGAACAGCCTCCCAATGCCTCTGCGTGAAGTGAATCGACTTGGCGATCCGTATCAGCATTGCGGCCTCGTCCGCACTGAGGATGCCGCCTTCCGCCGCACGGGCGCACCAGTCCCGGATGTTCACCATCGCTTCCGAAAGAGGACGGTAACCCTGATCGGCAGCGGCGTGGGCGATCGCGACCTCGTCGTCATCCGTATACTCTCCCGACCGGAACTTTTCGAAGATGCCGCCGATGCCCACCATGCCGAACGCAGCCAGTTCCGCCGCACGGAGAGCTCCCATGCTCGACGCGCCGGCCACATACACGCCCTCGGCGAGCGCCGTCAGGATTTCCTTGTGCCAGACCGACGGCACGCGCTGGAAATACCCGTCGACGATTCCGATGGCGTCGGGCCGCTCCCTGAGCGCGCGCAGGATGTCCCCCTGCTCCACAGGCGGCAAATAAACGGCATCCAGATGCTGCCTTGCGATATCCACCGGCAGCGTTGGACCCAGAAAGACTACGGCTTTCACGCAGCGACCCTCCTCGCTCTCAGACCCGGGAGCCAGGAAGGCGACGACGACGGCCCCTCCAGACCCACGGCAATGGTACGCACCACGTGCAGGGGCGCGTCCTCCGGCGAGACCGACACCGCGCACACCTGCTCGATGCCGTCGCGCTCCAGACGTTCCAGGAGCCAGCGCAATCCCTCGCTGATGCAATTAAAAGCGCGGCCGGGGATGCTGCTCCACTCGCGAGTCCCCCTTTCCCGAGCCAGACGAGCATGTTCGGCCGCGGCTTCGGGCGGCTTCGTTGTGTACGCGTACTCGCGCCGCGTAAAGTCGTCGCGCGATCCGGAAATCGTCGTCAGCCGGCACTGCGCCGCCTCGGTGAGAGCACGGGTCAGCGCAACGCCGCGCTCCGGGTGACAGCCCGCTCCAAACGCCACGGGCAGCGACGTCAATTGTGACTGCGCCCAGCGATCGAAGATCAGGACCCGGAAGGCGGGCACGCCAACGCTGCTGGTTACATCCCAGATCAGCGGATCGATTTCGGCGTCCTCGAACCGCCGGAGCAGCTCGACGCACACGGGATCGTCCACGGATTCGATAGCGAGGCGGGTCCGCTTCTGCGCCTCCGCGCTTTGCATTTTCCATAGAGCCATGGCGTCGCGCTCGATCAGTTCGCAGAGGCCATGAAATGCGGCTTCGGCCGCTGTATTTCCGGAGGCGAGTCCATTGGTGCTGAATACGAAGCAGCCGCTTCCGGGATGCCGTGGAATGGTGGCGTCCGCATGCACGAGTTCGTAAGGAATCCAGACGCCCCGGTCCTGCATCAGATCGACGGCTTCGACCCACGGGATCGCCTCCTGCGGGCTGTAGAGGCCGTGGCGCGCCACCGGAAGCCTTTCAACGTTCGCAACGTTCTGCTCCGCGCGAAGACTCGCGTATCGGGCGATTCGCAGCGGATTCGCGCATCGTTCCGCATAAAATGTTTCAACCGACTCACAGATGGCGGAAGCGCGCGCGGCTTCGTGGGTCAGACCCTTTCCCTGCGAAAGCGAGAGCGATCGCGAATTGGGACGAATGGCCATCCATACGGGAATCCCGATCCGGTCAAGACCCGTAATATTCGCAACTCTCGTGATGCCGAACTCTCCCAGGTGAGGCGTCAGACGCTCGATCGTCTCGGAGGGCTGGCACGAGCGGTAACTCCCACCGATTTTCTGCAATCGGGAGCCGTCGTTCCGCACGGCCGCATAAAACGATTTCGTTTCAGAAATAATTGCCATACCGGTTCGTCAGGAACAAGGCGCTGGAGGGGCGCCTGCCCCTCCAGCCTTCGGCTCTACCAGGGGCACATGATCGTGGACGTTGGCGGCCGCAGGCCATTGCCCACGCGCGAGGGCTTCTGATCCTCGCCGGTTCTCGCGAGAACACTCGAGTCGAGCGGCATACCGGTATTCGTGGCGAGCATCGGCGCCTGGAACATACTGGCAGCATTCGACAGAGTTTCCATTACTTTTGCGGACCTTTTGGTCCCGTTCTTTGCAGGCATTTTCGTATTTCCTCCTTTGTGGTTCATTTGCCGTCGCAGTTGGAGCTGCGCCGGGTACAACAAGACCGATGGCGCAAACAATGCGCCGGAACGCGTTCCATCAGGTGAGCAATATCGACGCGAAAACAGGCCGGTTAGGCGCCGGCGCGTACGCCTCGCGGCTGCATCTGCCGGCTCCAGGCGAGCAACGGAATATCCTCCGGGCGGGTGAACCACGTGTGATTGCACGGCGTGGTGTCGTTCCGATCTCCCAAAGGATGGCGCCCTGGCGGCAGCCCTCCGAGCAACTGGCGCTGCAGCGGATTACATCGCGCGAGCAATTCGCATTCCTGCTCCACGTGGTCGCTCGCCTGAATCCACCGGTAGGTGTATGCGTAATACAACACCTTCCGGGTCACGTTCGACAGGTTCGGCGTCGCGCAATGCCATACGCCCGTCCGGAACAGAACCGCCGAACCTGCCGGAACCTCTACACGAAACGAGGCCTCAGGCGGAATTCTCGTCGCCGGATCCGCCAGCGCACGGAAATCGAAGCGATGGCTCCCCGGAACCAGGCACAACTGCCCGGCGTCTTTTCCAGTCAGATCCGTCAGAAAGTAGCCGGCTCTGACCTCCATCATGGGCACAATCCCGTTGACATCCGGATACCCGGAGAGCGGGCCATCTATATGCCACTGCTCCGGTTCGCCCCACCGGTTGTGCGCCGTCTTTCCCTCCACCATTACGGCTGTAACCGGTGGCCGCACGTCCAATTCAGAGGTCCGGATTTTAATATCCGGCCCCAGCAGCTCGACTACGGCGGGCAAGAGCGTCCGATGATCCGCCATCGCGAGGAGCGCCGGATGACGTGCGACACAGTTGCGCAACTCCATCCGTCCTGTCAGTGGATCGTGCGGGTGCCCGCGATACAGATCGTCGACAACATCATTGAGCTGCTTCAATTCACTCTTCGAAAGCGCTCCTTCGATGATCAGGAAGCCCGCCTCGTCAAAGAGCTTCCGGTCCGCTTCTGTCAGGCGATATCTCTTCATATAAAAGTTCAGTTCTCCGCCGGCGGATAAACGGCATCCCACGGCCAGCGATGCGCCGCGGATCGCACTACAGCCGGCTTCCTTTTCGAGAAGGAACAGGCGTCGCCCGGGCGAAGCAGCAGCGGCTCGACAGGCGATGCCGCCTCTACACCGGGTACCGGCGTCGCACGCTTCCGGATCGCTTCGAGACAGCGTTCGGGAAGTGCATCGAAGCCGGCCCATTCGCTGTCACGCGCAGGCCCGTCCGGTCCGAACTTCGGGCCCAGTCCGATATCGGAAAACCACGGCGCTCCGCCATCCGCGTACGGTACAAGATAATGTGCGTGCCAGGCTTCCGCCGTATCAACGGCTTCATCGACGTTGTTCATAATCGACTGCCGCACGCCATAAAGCTCCGATGGCACGAAGAGCAGATATTGCCGCACGGACGATTCGAAATACTGGATGGGATAAAGGCTCCAGCCGCGGAATCCGCTGAACAAAACGTCGATCGCTCCCCAGCGGCGATATGCTTCGGCTGCAACCCGCGCCACACTTCCATCGCGGTCGCGGCCGCAATCGGCCACCATGGCACACGATACGCGCGGCGTGCGGACCACATAACAATTTCCGTGATTGCGGACCTCGGGATGCAACTGATCGCCGACGGTGGGCTGCTCACCGTGAAAGGGAGCGGCCGATATTGAAATGTCGCCGACGGTCACGGTGGACCACCAGTCCAGTTCCGTGATTCTGTGAAAGCCGAGTTCGCGCAACCGTTCGGCCATCTGCAGACTCAGAATGGATTCCCCTGGCACGCGCGGCACAATCATTCGCGTGTCGCGATGGAACTGCAGCAGGCTGCCGGGATGAAAGTGATCGGGATGGGAGTGTGTGATGGCCACGCAATCCACCTCGCCCAGCTCCTTTCGCGCGATCGGTTGATAGTCGGGCCGGTAGCGGCCGGATCCCGGCAGGAACCATGGATCGACGACAACCTGAGTCTTCGCGCTGCGTACCGCCACGGTGTTGTGGCCGAGATAAATCACCTCAGCGCCGCGAGCGAGTGGAGCAACCTGAGGCGCGGAATCCGCAAAGCTGGAAAACCTTTGCACGAAAGACGCTGTCCCGTTGACGGGCCGCCCGACTCCCATGGCCAGTTCGGCGATGACGTCGTGGAGGCCAGGGAGAGAATGCCGATCAACCGGAATCGCCGCCGATTCCTGCTCTGAACAGAGAAGAACCTGGCCGGGCACGATGGTGCGCGGATCGGGATAGAGAACCCGTTTTGCGATTTGCCCGCGCCGGGTGCGGATCTCATGCATGCCCGGGCTCGAGAACAGCTCTTCCAGGATCTCTGCGCCATGCCGTACGACGTATGCCGGCCCGCAGCGCCGCAGTTTCCTGTGCACCGGCTGGAACAACAACCGCAAGTGATTCTGCAGCTTCGGAGAGACGGCTCCGCCGAAGCGCGAGGCGTCCTGGTATTCCACCTCGACGCCGATTCGCGGCGACAAACTTGTGAGTGTTCTGGCGGCTCTCACGCCTGCACTCCCGCAGCGGGCATTTCGACCGGAACCAGTTGCAGAATGCCGTCGGCCAGAAGCTGCTCCAGCGTGGTCCGGAAATTGGCGCGGACTGCCTGTTGCGCCGCCGGATCATCCGCCTGAAGTGCGACCGCAGCCTCGAGTACCGTGTGCAGCGGGTAGCCGGACATTTCATCCAGGCCTTTCCGCATCTGCCCGGTGAGCGCCACCGAGCCGAAGCGCGACAGCACCTGCATGTCTCCCCCCTCGCCTTCCCGAAGCACAGTGCCCGGATGCCAGCGTACGGAAAAGCCGTTGAGTGCGCCGTCGTCCGGCAAAGAAGAACGAAACGGGAACGGACGTTGCGAATAGTGATCGCTGTAGAGCACCGCGTATTCCTCGAAACCCGGCCAAAGCGTTTGCGGACCGCGATGGAAGTCCGTGTACACGGCGCGGAGCCTCGCATCCGCGCGGATCATTTCGTCGACAGCCTGAGCGGGCGCCAGGCCGCGCGTATTGGTCCATTGATCTCCCAAACCCACGATGAAGTCCTTCCGCAATGCGTCCGGGGAAATGAGAACTCCGAAGCTCTCCGCCTTCTCCGCATATTCGGTTCTCAGTTCCAGACCGAACGGATGGACATCGAAGCTGATTCCAGGCGCGTTGAGCAGGTCTTTGTGGTCTTCGAAAAAGCGCACGGTCTCCTGTGCCTGCACGGGAGTTTCCTCGGGAAATCCGAGGATCGAGAAGATATGGAAATGAATGCCCGCGTTGCGGCAATTGCGCAGCACCACCGGTACGTCGGCTGCCTGGATGCCTTTGTCCATGTGATCGAGCGTCGCCTGACAGCCCGATTCCAGTCCGAAGAACAATTTTCGAAAGCCCGCGGCGGCTAGTTTCCGGCAGACGTCGCCGGTGAACGCGGGCTCCAGACGGGCGTAGCCCACGAAATGAAACGCGCTCTGGCGCTGGCGCTGCAGTTCGTCGGCGAAATGCTCCAGCGTTCGCGGGGGCAGTGCTTCATCCGTGAATTCAAAGTGGCGGCAGGCGAAGCGTTCATTCAACTGCTTCAGGTCGCGAACCACGGTCTCGGCCGACCGGAGCCGGTAGGCCTTCTTCGAAATGTGGTTGATATACGGGATATCGCAGAACTTGCACTTGTTGAAGTAACAGCCTTTGCCGAGCAGCACCGGAAGCACGGGCGCCGGGGAAAGATACCGATCGAGTGGCAGCCCGGCGAAGTCCGGAGTCGGGAGAGACGCCACGTCCTCGACATGCACTCTATTTGTCCGGACAACTCCGTTATTCAGGTACAACAGATTTGGAATATCGGAAAGATCGCGGCCGGCCGCTAGAGCGTCGGCCAGCGCGATGGACGCCGTCTCCCCCTCATAAGCCACCACGGCGTTGGCGAAAGTTTCGAAGAACGCCGGCAGGCCGGGCAGTTTTTTGGCGAATTTCGTGATCAGAGCACCGCCGATGACGACGAAATAGCCCCGTTCACGCAAACGCCGCGCGAGAAGCAGGCCCGGCAGAATCTGCTGGCGATTCGTAATCGTGATGCCGGTGAATACGGGCGCCTCCCGCTCGAGGGCGGGATAGAGATCGCGCTCCCAATATTCCGCAAAGAGGTTGCAGCGATCGTCCCGCGTGGCTTCGATCAACGAGGTCAGTCGCTGCGGATCGATGCCCGCGACTTCATATCCGATCGGGTCGATGCCGTACCGCAGCCGCCTGTCGCGCGCAGCTGAACAAATGTCCAGCGCGTCCATGATGCCTGCTCTTGCCGCGCCCCATTCATTGGAATCGAAGAAGGCCTCCGGATTCCGAAGCGCGGCGAGGTGCCGCGGTCCCAGCTCCGGCAGTCGCTCCGAAAGAATAGCGAGGCGGCGCTCCTGAATTGTGGCGTCCGCAGAGCACCTGCTCCGAAATGCGCGCCCCGCGGCTTGAAGGTTCTGCGGCTCCAGCAGATAGTCGAGACCGCCGATATCCAGATCGTGGAGTGCGACCTCGATTCCGGCCTTTCGAAGCGCGGCGGCCAGGCTCGGCAGCGCCAGGTAGGGGCTCCGCGGATCTGTACCCGTCGGAAACAGAAGAGAGACCTTCAGCATGCTGTCTCCAGCAGCCGGGTATCGGCGGTCCCGGGACATTTCCAGTCGCGCCCCGACAGCAGCGCATCCCACTCGCCAAGTCCAAGTGCTACCCGCAGCCAGTAACTGAAACTTGAAGGCCGGCTCGCCAGAATGCTTCTCAACCGGTCGAGAGTCAGCCATTGAACTTCCGAAACCTCGGCGGGGTCCGGATGCGGCTCTCCTTCGAACTCGCCGATCAGTACATGGTCGAATTCATGTTCGATCAGCGAGTGATCGAGGCGAGCGCGATACAGAAAGGTAAAGTATTCCCGCAGGTCGCAGGAAAAGCCCATCTCTTCGCGCAGTCTCCGGCGCGCCGCCGCGGCCAGCGGCTCATGCGGACGCGGATGGCCGCAGCAGGTGTTGGACCACAGCCCGGCCGAGTGATACTTGCCCTGCGCCCTTCTCTGAAGCAGAAACTCGCGTCTCGAGTTGAAGATGAAAATGGAAAACGCCCGATGCAGTGTCCCATCGCGGTGAACGCGCATCTTTTCCTCAGACCCAAGTGCGCGATCCCGCTCATTTACCAGGACAACTTTCTCCATATATTTCGATCTTTTCTTTCTGGACATATGTGAGGAAAGCGGAACCAATGTGTCAACCGCCTGCTTCAGAGCGTGAGCCGCAGTACAGTCCCCGGCGTCTCGCATCGACAGAGCGCAATATAAGACCTCCGGCCTTCGCAGCGTATGCCGTGACGCAAGTTCCGGCCCGGCAGAGTCCCGAGCGCAAATCCTGATAACATGGGAGCCCTCAAAGAGGTCACAATGTCGCCAACCAGATCGCTGCTTCGCATAAAAGTCGCCCCGAAAGGGATGGGGCTGAATGATTTCGTGGCTCTCGAAGAAGGCTTCTTTGCCGACGAGGGCCTGGATGTCCAGATCGACTGGAAGACGTTCCGCGGCACGCAGGCAGCGTGGAAGATGAATTATCTCGAACGGCCTCAGGACAAGGCCGTCGAAGAGAACGTCATTCAAGGCGCATGCCTCTGGGGAACCATCAGCAACGCCAGCGCGGGCATGGGCCGGATCGTCCGGGATTGCTACGGCATTTCGCCGTGGGCAATCTTTGTACGGCCGGACTCCCGCATCAGGCGGCCCGAGGACCTGAAGGATGTCCCTGTTTCGGTCGGAATGCGCGCAGGAAGCCATTTCAATGTGCCCTTCCGGCTGGAAAAATATCTGCCGCTCGAAAACATCCGGACGGTGAACACGGGAGGCTTCGGCGCACGCCTCTCGGCTCTGCTCAGCGGCGAGGTGGAAGCGGCCAGCCTGCTGCCCCCGCAGATCGATATGGCGAAGCAGCTCGGGCTGCGCGAGATTATCGCGGACGAGTTCAAGACGCTGTGGTGGGTGCCGGAATCCGCGCCTCAGGCAGGAGTGCGCGGATATCTTCGGGCGCTCGACCGGGCGGAACGGGCGCTCGAAGCCGATCTTGCGAAATATCTTCCGTTGTGGAAGTATTCGATTCCTCCCGAGTTCGAGAACCGGCAGTGGGATTTCACGCGGTTTTCACGAGGCGAACGTTTCATAAATCGGCCGATCATGCGCGAAGAGTTCGAGCATGTGCTGGAATCGGTCGGCCGCTGGGGCCTGGACGATTATCTGAAAGAGCGTTCGTTCGACAATTTGATTTATCAGCAGGATCAGGCGGCCCAGTAGGTTCCCATCGCATTTTCCTGCTATAAGTTGAACTGACCGCCATGCCATTCTCGGCATCAGACCGTCTGGGTCCTTATGAAATCCTTGCGCCGATCGGGACCGGCGGCATGGGAGAAGTGTACAGAGCGCGCGATTCGCGGCTCGATCGAACCGTCGCCATCAAAGTTTCGAAAGCGGAATTCACCGAACGCTTTTCACGCGAAGCGCGGATGGTCGCGCAGCTAAACCATCCGCACATCTGCACCCTGCACGATGTAGGCTCCAGCTATCTGGTGATGGAGTTTATCGACGGAAGTCCCCTGCGGGGCCCCTTGCCGCTCACGAAGGCCCTCGAATACGCGGGGCAGATTCTGGATGCTCTCGACGCCGCGCATCGCAAAGGCATCGTTCACCGCGATCTGAAACCCGCCAACATTCTCGTCACAAAGCAGGGCGTCAAACTGCTGGATTTCGGCCTTGCCACGCAAGCCGCGGGATTCGGACCTGACGATGCAACCATCGCCTCCGTGAGCATGGAAGGAAAGATTTCCGGGACCCTGCGATACATGTCTCCGGAACAGCTCGAGGGAAAGGAGGCCGATGCGCGAAGCGATATCTTCGCTTTCGGTCTCGTACTATACGAGCTGATCACCGGCAAGCCTCCATTCGACGGCGAAAGCACCGCCACTGTCATCGCATCGATTCTCAAGGACCAGCCACGGCCGCTCCACGACTTCGAGCCGCTCGCATCGCCCGGACTGGACAGCATTATTCAGACGTGCCTCGAAAAAGATCCCGACCGGCGGTGGCAGTCCGCACGCGAAGTGAAGCATGCGCTGGAATGGACGGCCCGGCAGAGTCCGCCCGTTTCAGCGCGGCCCGCCGCCGTGGCGTTGAGGAGTCTGCGGATCTGGCAGGGCGCGGCAACGCTGCTGGCGTTGTCCACCCTGATGCTCGCGGGCTGGATGTTCCGGCGCAAGGCCGCGCCGCCCGCTGAAGTTACCCGTTTCCAGATATCTCTGCCGGAAAATGTGACGTTCGGACAGTATGTCTCACTTTCGCCGGATGGACGCAAACTGGTCATTAACACCGCGGGGGCCAACGCAGCCTTGTGGCTGCGCGATCTGAACGCTCTGGAATGGCGGCGTCTTGCCGGCACCGAGGGCGCCGCAAGCCCGTTCTGGTCTCCCGACAGCCAGTCTATCGCTTTCGCCGTAGAGAACCAGCTCAAGCGAATCGACATCTCCGGCGGCCCTGCGCAGACGCTGGGCACTCTCTCAACCGGAGCGGTGGGATCGGGTTCCTGGAACCGGGACGGCATCATTATTTTCGGAGGCCGTCCAGGCCCGATCTGGAGAATTCCGCAGGCGGGGGGCGTTCCGGCCGCAGTTACCTCGCTGGATACAGCACGAGGCGA
>CAZXCO010000112.1:0-3549 GCA_964639095.1 uncultured Solibacteraceae bacterium | reverse complement strand
TCTATGTCGGCTATAACATCACGAAGGACACCGGCGATGGCCGGGGCTCCCTCTTGCCGCAGCCGACGCCAGTGGGCCAGATCTTTTACAACGTCCAGACATTCCCGCTGACTTATCAAACACCGCTGGCCCGCCTGTCGGTCCGGATCGGGACGAAGCTGCGCTATAACCTGGGCTACCAGTATTACGGGTATCACGAAGATTTCGGGCTGCTGTCGTTGAATCAGAACTATCGCGCCCATACGGGATATACGAGCCTGCTCTGGTCATTCTGAGTTCGGCCCTCAGCCGCGCGGCTGGGCGTACCGGTACACGTCCTCTGACCACCTACGGCAATCCGTGTTACTCTCTCCGAAACAAGCGTGGAAGCTGGTCCGCGGCTTGTTCAGCGCATTCCGGTTGCGGGAGAGCAAAAGATGGGCAGGAGCCTGACAAAGACGACTGCCGGCCTCGCATTGTTCGCGGCCATACCGTGCTTTGCTGGCCCGCCGGTGTTCTCGACCATGGAGGCCCCGCAGGCCACAAGCACGCAGGTACTCGGGATCACCGGAGCCCACGGCTTCATCGATGACAACTCCGTGTATACCGTTCTGGACGACCCGGACGCCCTGCCCGGCACGACTCAGGCCATCGGAATCAACAATAGCGGCGACGTTATCGGCACGTGCACCGACGCGTCCGGAAACGTGCGGAGCTTTTTTCGCGACAGCTCAGCCTACACGACCCTGAACAGCCCCGGCGCGGTGCTGACCCAGGCATTCGGGATCAGCGATCCAGGCGAAATTGTGGGATCCTGGAGCGGCGCCTGCGGGCAAAGCCACGGCTTTCCTGATGAGCCGAACGGAGCCGCCCGCACGACTCAGGCCACCGGAAACAACGGCAGCGGTGAGATCATCGGGTATTTCCCGGACGCACAGCGCAACAGCCACAGTTTCGCGGCGGTCGCGAACAACGATGGCTCAGCCGACACGCCCGAGCCCGGCACGACCCTCCTTCTGGCCGGCACGGCGCTGCTGATCGTGGCCGCATCCAGAACGCGCAGACGAAGGCCGTAAGTCGAACCGGGCCGGCGGCGCAGCCTAATTGCGCGCCTGATACTTCGGCGTCGACAGGTAGCCGGCAACCGTGTTCTTGCCGACCGTGTTCACGACAAGTTCATACAGCGACTTGGAAACGTAGAACTGAAGGGGCTCGTTCACGTTGCGGTCCTTCTTCTCCGTCCGCTTGTCGTCAGCCATCACTTCCAGCGTGAAGCGGTTCTTCTTGGGATCGGCGTTCTTCAACTGAACGCTGATGTCCCCGACCTTCTGGAAGGTCTTGGACTTGTTGATGTGAAACTCGACAATGTTCCGCTCGCCCCGGCGTTTCAGTTCGGCCAGCTCCGAGGAGTTCGTAGCCACATAGCCGCTCGTGATGCCGAGGTCGCCCGAAACTTTCTTCAGCTCCAGCCGGGTCTTGTCCAGATCGGATTTCGTCGAGGCAAGGTCCGTTTTGACGCCGTTCACGTCCTGGCCGACGTCCGCGAGTTTCGCGTTGGCCGATTCAGCCGATTCCCTGACCGTGGAAAGGTCGGTGTTGACCTTGTTCACGTTCTCGGCGACTTTCCGGTTTTCAGCCTCCAGCTTTTGGGCCTGCTGGTCGGCATACGTGAGGGCCTCTTTTTTGGCCTGGCTGGCGGCCAGGTTGGCCTGGCGGGAGCGCGCATCCAGTTCCTCGCGAAGGTCCTCGAGGTGCTTGCGCTGCGCCGTCGTCATCACGCTGCTGTTTTCGTTGATCGTATCGATCTCGCGCTGCATGATTGCACGGCCGTTCGCAGTATCGTTCCGCAGGTCGTGAACCTGCCAGAGCAGAAATCCGTTGGCAGCGAGCGAGGCGACGATAGCACCCGCGGCAAGAGCCGTTTTCATGCTGGAGCCCGAGCCTGGCGGCGGAGGCGCCGGATAGGGATACTGCGGAGCACTCATTCAAATTCTCCTAATCCATCAAGTATATAGCGCGATTTCGTAATTCGCCTTGAAGTTTTCTGCCGCGGTGCGGCTTTGTCTGTTAGACATCGGGGCGCTGCATTACGTTTCAAATCCGAAGCGCAAAGCTCTGGCCGGAGGCGGCCGGAATCGTCTCCACCCCGTAGCGCGAACGCAGCGCCTCGGCCAGAGCGGCGGCCTGCTGCGGCTCCCCATGCACGAGAAAAATCTTCCTGAGGGTGGGAGCCATCGGCTTGACCCATTCCAGCAGTTCCTCGGAATCCGCATGCGCGCTCAACGACTCGAGCGAGGCGATCTCCGCCCGCACCGTCTCCGGGATCCCGAAGATCCGCACGGACTTCCACCCATCCCGCAGTTTCCGGCCCAGCGTATTCTCCGCCTGATACCCGGTGAACAGAACCGTATTCCGGCTGTCGCCGACGCCGTTGCGCAGATGGTGCAGGATTCGGCCCGCCTCGCACATCCCGGAGGCCGATATGACGACAAAGGGGCCCTTGCGGTCGTTCAGCTTCTTGGATTCATTCACGTCGCGGATGTAAATCAGCCGCTTGAAACCGAACGGATCGTCGCAGTTCTTCACGTATTCATAAGTCTCTTCGTCGAAACACTCCGGATGCGCCCGGAATACGTCGGTGACGTTGACTGCGAGCGGGCTGTCGACAAAGATGGGGACCGGCGGAATGCGATGGTCGTTCATCAGCCGGTGCAGCATCAGCACGAGTTGCTGCGTGCGCCCCACCGCGAATGCGGGCACGATGAGCTTTCCTCCGCGGCCTGCGGTCCGGTTCACAACCTCTTCCAGATAGCTCGCGGCCTGGTGCTCCTGCGCGTGTTTACGTCCTCCGTATGTGCTTTCGAGAATCAGGAAATCCACCGGCGGCAGGGGCTCCGGAGCGCGGATGATCGGCAGTTGAGGCCGCCCGACGTCGCCCGAGAATGCCAGCCGCACGTTTCCGTTCGTCAGCACAATGGATGAGGACCCCAGAATGTGACCGGCGTCGTACGACTCCATCGAGAGATTCTCGCCAATCGCGGTGCGAGTGTGAAGCGGAACCGGCCGGAACAGTTCCATCGTCCGGGCGGCGTCGTCGATCGTGTAAATCGGTTCCACCGGAGGTTCGTCGGGATGCTTGCGATTGACGAATTCCGCATCATTCTCGGCGATGTGGGCTGTGTCGCGCAGCATGGCATCACAGAGATCAATGGTTGCGGGCGTCGCATAAATCGGGCCGTGAAAGCCGTTCCGGACCAGAAGGGGCAGCCTCCCGCTGTGGTCGATGTGGGCGTGCGAAAGAACGACCGCATCGACGGCGGCTGCGGAGAAGGGGAACTCCCGATTCCTTCGCTCGGCTTCCTTCCGGCGGCCCTGAAACATGCCGCAATCGAGAATGTAGTTCTTTCCGTCCACTTCGAGCCGGTGCATGGAACCGGTGACAACGCCCGCGGCGCCGTGAAACGTGAGATTCATCCCAGGTCAGGATATCGCGAGGAGTCCGCTGGAGACGCTGCCCCACTCCGGCGGCCGGATCGTATGAAAGGTCGCTAATATCGTATTGACCGGAAT